>JBEIUS010000230.1:0-3830 GCA_040374235.1 Leptolyngbya sp.
CAGCAGGTGTTTCCTGCCGGGCTCCAGGTCATCGGTGTTCAGTGAACTCACCACTTTCTTGCCGTTGATCACGTCGCCGGTGTAGACCGTACTGATATTGGCCGGAGTTGCGGGGGCGCTGACCTGGGCTTGGGCCCTGCCGATACCGATTAGCGCAAACACCGCGATCAGGGCGGTGATCAGCAAGGATTTTATCAGCGTACGGGGCCTACGGCTAACCAGAGGTTTTTTAAACATTCTCAGTACCTTCCTAAAGGTGATTGGTCGCGGTGCCATGGGCGAGAGTGATCAGATTGATCCTTACCGGGCCGGATCAGGATGTCGTTGTCTTTCAACCTTGACCCAATCAGATTTCATCTTTGCGTAGATCCACTTTAGAGGTGGTTGGAAAAGGGGTGTCCCAGGGAAATTCATAGCCCGCCAGGTCGGAACAGAGGCGGGGGGTATCCCGCGTCGGGTCCAGGGCCTGGGTGACGCTGCGCCGCCGGGCTAGGGGAGCGACAGGGCAGCCGTCAGGGGTCAAAGGGGGCTACTGGAAAATAGGTAAACCCGCTGGGTGGTGAGCTGATCCGCCACCGCCGAGGGTTTCACCTGATCGGCCCGGAGGGGCAGAGGGCGGGGAAACACCTGACGACTGAGGCTGACCTGCAGGCCACTAAAGGGATCGTGGCCCACGGCGATGAAAAAGGCCAACTGATCAATCGCAGACCACCCCACCAACTCATCTAGCACCGCCAGTATCGCCCGGCGATGGGGGCTAGGGGGCTGAGCATACCAGGTCTCCTCAAGGGTGGTGGCCCCATCTAACCCCAGGTGCAGGATCAGGTGGGGTTGGCCAAACAGGGCCGCCCCCATCGGTCGGGCCTCCTCCTGCACCACCAGCCCCTGGCTTTGGGCCAGTTGGCGGACATCCTTGAGCTTTTGGTAGCGATTCTCCAGGGACAGGGGCCAGCCCTGCCAGTGAATGGCGATGGTGGCCAGGTAGGTTTGCAACATCAGGTGGCCCAGCTTTTCCGCCTTGGTGGTGAGGTAATTGAGGTTGTAGGGGGTGGCCTCAATGATCAGGGGTACCCGGTCCGCCATTTCCAGGCCGTAGCCCTTCAGGCCGGCAATCTTGCGGGGGTTGTTGGTAATCAAACAAAACTGCCGCACCCCAATGTCGTTGAGAATTTGGGCGCCAATCCCATAGTTGCGCTGATCAACCGGCAGGCCCAGTCTTTCGTTGGCCTCCACCGTATCCAGGCCCAGGTCCTGGAGGGAATAGGCCTTGAGTTTGTTCACCAGACCGATGCCCCGCCCCTCTTGGCGCAGGTACACTACCACCCCCCGGCCCGCTGCGTCAATCATCTTCAGGGCCGCCTGTAACTGCATGCGACAGTCGCAGCGTAGGGAGCCAAAGGCGTCGCCGGTGAGACACTCGGAGTGGACCCGCACCATCACCACCCCCTGGTGAAAGGTGCTGGGATCCCCCTTCACCAGGGCGACATGCTCGGAATTATCCAGCTGGTTACGGTAGGCATAGATTTTGAATTGGCCAAACTGGGTGGGCAGATCGGCGATCGCCTCCCGCTGCACAAACCGCTCATGTTCGAGGCGGTAGCTGATCAGGTCGGCAATGCTGATCAGCTTCAGTCCAAAGGTCTGGGCGTAGGTGACCAACTCCGGCAAGCGGGCCATGGAGCCATCGGGATTTTGGATTTCGCAGATCACCCCGGCGGGATAGAGCCCCGCCAGGCGAGCCAGATCCACCCCGGCCTCGGTATGGCCAGCCCGCTTCAAGACCCCCCCCTGCTTAGCCCGCAGGGGAAAAATATGGCCAGGGCGGCGCAGATCGCCGGGGCGGGCGTTGGGGTTGATCGCCACCTGAATGGTGCGGGCCCGGTCCTCAGCGGAAATGCCGGTGCTCACCCCCCAGGCGGGGGCGGCGTCAATACTGACGGTGAAGGCGGTTTGCTCATTTTCGTCCTCAAAGGCGCTGGGGTTAACCATCAGGGGGAGATCCAGCTGATCAAGGCGTTCCCCGGTCATGGCCAGACAGATCAGCCCCCGCGCCTCCACCGCCATAAAGTTAATGATATCGGGGGTGGCAAACTGGGCGGCGCAGATCACATCCCCCTCATTTTCCCGATTTTCGTCATCCACCACTACGATCGCCCGCCCGGCGGCCAGATCCGCCAGGGCCGATTCAATCGAGTCAAAGCTAAAGGGGCAGTCTGGGGAAACCGTGGAAATGGATGGTCGGGGATCTGACGAGCCGGGGGTAGGGTCAAGCAAGGTCAATCGTCCAAGGGGTAAGGTATCCAGGATAGAGCGCCACCCACCCAGGGGCAGCCTCTAGGATGATCATAGCGCCTGATCCCGGGCTTCCTCCAGGGCTATCCTGGAGAACATATCCAGGGCAATTTGCCTAGATCCTCCCCGATCCTTTAACATTAGTTAAACATTAAAATCCACTGCATGAATATTCTGCTGGTTTATCCCCGCTTCCCTAAAAGCTTTTGGTCCTTTGATAAGACTTTAGAATTGGTTAACTTCAAAGCCCAATTGCCACCCCTGGGGTTGATTACGGTGGCGGCGATTTTGCCCCAAACCTGGAACTTCAAACTGGTGGATCGCAATGTGCGGGCGGTGCGACGCGAGGAATGGCAGTGGGCGGACATCGTCATCGTCTCCGCCATGATTGTCCACAAGGTGGACTTTCTGGAGGCGATCCAAACCGCCAAGGGCTACGGCAAGCGGGTGGCGGTGGGGGGGCCCTATCCCACCGCCCTGCCCCAGGAGGCCCTGGCGGCGGGGGCTGACTTTTTAATCCTGGATGAGGGGGAAATTACCCTGCCCATGTTTGTGGAGGCGGTGGCCCGGGGGGATAGCCACGGCACCTTCCGCTCCAATGGCGAAAAACCTGATGTCACCGGCACCCCGATTCCCCGCTATGACCTGTTGGAGTTAGACGCCTACGCCGAGATGTCGGTGCAGTTTTCCCGGGGCTGCCCCTTCCAGTGTGAGTTCTGCGACATCATCGTGCTCTACGGTCGCAAACCCCGCACTAAGGCTCCCCAGCAGTTGTTGGCGGAGCTGCAGTGTCTCTACGATCTGGGTTGGCGGCGCAGTATCTTCATGGTAGATGATAACTTCATCGGCAATAAACGCAACGTTAAACTACTGCTGCAGGCGATGAAACCCTGGATGGAGGAACGGGGGCTACCCCTTCTCCTTCGCCACGGAGGCCTCGGTGGATCTGGCCCAGGATCCAGAGCTGATGCAGATGATGGTGGATTGTAACTTCGGCACGGTGTTTCTGGGCATTGAAACCCCCGATGACGACAGCCTCACCCTCACCCGAAAATTCCAGAATGTGCGGGACCCCCTCTCGGAGTCGGTGGTGGCGATCGCCCGGGCCGGTCTCAGGGTGATGGCGGGCTTTATCATCGGCTTTGATGGCGAAAAAACCGGGGCGGGCCAACGCATCTACCAGTTTGTCGAACAAACCGCCATCCCCACCGCCATGGTCAGTATGCTACAGGCCCTGCCCGACACCGCCCTCTGGCACCGGCTAGAAAAGGAAGGGCGACTGCTGGGGCAAAGCGCCGACATTAACCAGGCCACCCTGATGAACTTTGTGCCGACCCGGGCGATCGAGGAGATCACCGAAGAGTTTATCCAAACCTTCTGGGACCTCTACGACCCCCTGACGGTGCTAAACCGCACCTTCCGCCACTTCCTCATGCTGGGGGAAGCCCAACACCGCAACTATCAAAATCGCACCACCTCGGCGGGGGCCCCCGACATCAACTGGGTGACCATCCGGGCCTTTTTAATCATTGTTTGGC
>JBEIUS010000013.1:0-35002 GCA_040374235.1 Leptolyngbya sp.
AAATCATAGGGTCAATCGAATTTCTACTTCATTGACCTTACGGCAGTCAGTGTCACTCATTGACTGCCTTTCTTTACAGAATTAGTCCAAACTCAAGTCATAAGCGGGTGGCGCAGATCATGGGTCAGATGGGGATTCAGGCGATTTATTCGAAGCCACGGACGACGATAGCCGGAACGCTCGCCGGTATCCCTACTTGCTGAGGGGGCTGTGTATTGACCGCCCCGATCTGGTGTGGAGCACGGATATTACCTGTAGCCATAGCCGGTGGAGGCGGGCCAGAACGCCTACCCAAAAACAAGAGGACAGTCATGTAAAAAAAGAGACGTAGAGAAAGGAAATGAACTAAACGGCGACTCTACTTTAAACTCCTACCCTAACTGTCTAGACAACGGGGTACACTTTAATCAAGGGTTGTAGCGGTTTAGCCGGGGGGGAATGAATTATTACGGTGACCTTCTCCCTAATGGGTGAGATCATCGAGGGTGTTAAAGTTGGCGATGGCTAGTGAAGGCGCTTACCAGCGCTTTAACATTTTGTCGCATCGTAGTCAGATAGTAATCAGGCTGACCCGCCTCCGGTCCTCCTGTTTCGATTGGATCAAAAATACTGACCTGCACATTTAGATCCTTAGCCAGGGATGCAAAGCCAGCCTGACTAGCTTGGGAGTCCGCCAGGAGCGTCTTCAAGTTAGTTGTGCGGACGGTATCTATGACTCGTTTGACATCCTCAGGGGAAGGATTTTCCTCCGGCACATCCACCAGGAAGGTCGCTGTCAAGTTATAACTTTCAGCAAAGTAGGGAGCTATATCGTGGAAGGCGACAAAGGTTTTTCCTGCAAAAGGTTGCAGGAGTTGGGTGGTTTCGGCATCCAGTTCCTGCAGTTGTTGAATATAGGCCGCCGCATTGGCGGCATAGATTTCCCTTCCCTCTGGATCGGCCGCAATCAGTCCATCCCTAATATTTTCTACCTGCTGAATCGCCCGCTTCGGATCAAGCCAGATATGGGGGTTGTATAGTCCATGCTGATGGTCATGGCCCTCTTCGGGTTTTTCGCCCGTAGGATGATGGCTATGGCCGTGATCAGGGTCGTGATGGTCTGCTGCGATGGCGGCGGTGGTAATTGTCCGTACTCCCTGGCTGGAGTCAATCACCTTCAGGCTGGGGTTGCCTGCATTTTTAACCAGATCCTCTAGAAACATCTCCATTTCTAAGCCATTCTTGACCAGTACATCCGCCTGGGCCAGATTCTGGGCATCTGCAGGTTTGGCCTGATAGTCGTGGGGACCCACATGGGGCGGAAGCAGTTGGGTTATTTCTGCGCGATCGCCGGCTACGGCGGTTGTAAATTGGGTAATGGGCAAAAATGTGGTGATCACCTGCAACGCCTCCACGGTTGTGACCAGTGGTGCTTGCGATGCAGGCGACTCAGATCGGGTTGCAGGCGAAGGGGTTGTACAACTGGTCAGGTTCAAGGCGATCGTAGACACCACCATCACGGACAACCGACCCATAGGGCCAGGGTTTTGTCCTAACCACCTCTTCCAATTGCTCATGGGAAACATCCTTGAAGTAAAACTGAGTTAAGTCCTAAGCAGTGAATTGCCCCAGGGCCCCCATCACCCAAGCCACGGAACAGCAAGGCCACTTTCCTAGCAAAGTAGGTCCAGGACAGGTCAGCTGGAGGCCCCCAGGCAGACAGGGACGACAGGCTGAATAGTAGACGAGAATGATTATCATTCTGTTTATGTTACAACACTCTCTCTGAAATGTGGCCTGTGATCACAGGCCAGAAAATCTCTTGCATTCTTGTCACCCAATCAGTCCAGGTCGATGTAGGAGCAGACCAGTAGGGGGATGGGTTTGTCGATGCCGGCGATTGGTAAGCAGGGGGTATTTTACTGTCAAGGTTGCTACACTGGTGGGCAGTATAGAGCTACTGTTATCCTTCTAGCGGCGAGATCGCCCCTAACCCCATGGTGCAACCCCTAAGCAAACGCCTCCCCATGCTGGCGATCGCCGGTTTGAGCGCCCTCACCCTGGGCATGGTGGCGGCCCTGGTGAGTAGCTTCAAACCCAGTCCCCCTGGGGCGGAGGTGACCGAAGCGTCGCTGTGGTCGGCCCTGCACCTGGGGGACCGTCACCACAGTCAAGATCCAGTATTAGAGTTAGCCCTCCAGCCACCTGGCCAACGGCGCGCCTCCCTCACCCAATGGGCCCAGGGCCGCCCCTCCATCAGTCAACAACGGTCGCGATACCTGCTGGCCTTGGACTTGATTCAGTCTAACCAGGGCGGTCAGGCCCTACCCCTACTAGCCAACCTGGAAACCGAGTATCGCCCCCTGGCGGCCTATATCCTGCTGGCCCGGGCCCAGGCCGAACGAGCCGGTGGCGATGAGGTGGCTGCCCAGGCAACGACACAACAGCTGCTTAAGGACTACGGTAACGACCCTGCCATTGCCCCCCTGCTTTACCAACTGGGGCAGGGGGATGCCCGCCACTGGGACACCCTGCTGCAACGCTTCCCCGATCACCCCAAGGCGGTGGAGGTGGCCCATCAGCGGCTCACCGCCGATCCCCACCGGGCCGGTGCCCTGCCCCTATTGATGACCCTGGCCCGGGCTGGCCTCCACCATCCCCAGGCCGGAGCGGCCCTGCTGCGCCTCAAGACCGAATTTGCCGACCAGCTGCGGCCCCAGGATTGGCAAACCCTTGGCTTTGGCTTCTGGCGTCGAGACCAGTATGCCCTGGCGGGGCCAGCCTACGCCCAGGCGCCCCCCTCCCCCCGCAACCTCTACCGGGCCGCCCGGGGCTACCAAATTGGCGATCAACGGGATCGGGCGATCTCCCTCTTTACCCAGCTCGATCAACAATTTCCCCAGGCCCCCGAAACCGCCACCGGCCTGCTCCGGCTTTGCCTCAGCCTACCGGACCAGGCCGCCCTGGGGGTTTTAGACCAGGTGATCCAACGTTTCCCCGACCGGGCCGCCGAGGCCATGTTACAGCGGGCCGAACGACTGGATCGGTTGGACAGCGCCGACTCCGCCGCCGCTACCCGGGGAACCCTGCTGAAGCAGTACCCCGACTCCGAAGCGTCGGCCCAAATTCGGTTGGAAAATGCCCGCCAAGCGGCGGACCAGGGGGACCTGACCATGGCCATTAGTTGGGGTCGAGATGTGTTGAAGCATAGCCCCACCAGCGATTTAGCAGCGGAGGCGGGCTTTTGGGTGGGCCAGTGGGGGCGCCAAGTTGGCCAGGGGGCGATCGCCCAAACCGCCCTTGAGCAGGTGATCGGCACCCACCCCGAATCCTACTATGCCTGGCGGGCGGCGGTGGCCCTGGGTTGGGATGTGGGGGACTTCAAAACCGTGCGGTCCAAAACCCCGGCGGTGACTCCCCTAGCCCGACGCAGCCCCCTACCGGTGGGCTCTGACCCCCTGCAGGAACTTTACCTGCTAGGGCAAGACCAGGCCGCCTGGGAACGCTGGCAAACTGAGTTCGTCAACCGCCAGGACCCATCCCCCCAGGAACAGTTTGTGGACGGGTTAATGCGCCAGAGTCAGGGAGACTATCTGGACGGCATCTACCAGGTGGCTAGCCTGGCGGAGGGCACCACCCCAGAGCAACAGCAGGCCTTTGCAGGGTTGAAGCAGAAGCCAGACTACTGGCATGGGGTCTACCCCTTTCCCTACGCCAATCTAATCCAAACCTGGGCCGGCCAGCGCCAGCTTAACCCCCTGCTGGTGGTGGCTCTGATTCGCCAAGAATCTCGCTTTAGTCCCAAAATCCGCTCAGCGGTGGGGGCTACCGGCTTGATGCAAGTCATGCCTGACACCGCCCAATGGATTAAGCAATCCGCCGGGTTGGCCACTTATGATCTCACCGACCCTGAGAACAGTATCCAACTGGGTACCTGGTATTTAGATCACACCCACGCCGAGTACAATAACAACTCCCTACTTGCAGTGGCCAGCTACAATGCTGGCCCCGGTAACGTAGCCAAGTGGATTCAGCAGGGTAGTTATAGGGATGCCGATGACTTTGCCGAAAAAATTCCCTTCCCTGAAACTAAGGGTTACATTCGCTCGGTGTTTGGCGGTTATTGGAATTATCTGCGGCTCTACGACCCAACCATCGGCGCCCAGGTCAAGAACCTGGAGGGCAGGTTTAACTCAAAATAAGATGGGGCCAATGCCCCTCTGGCAAGGCTACGACTATGCCAAAAGAGACAGCAGAGTAGAGTGCCCAGGGCGGTTGCGCTGAACATCCCCAGAGGGATTGATCGATGCCAAAACCATAGCAAACCCCCCTGGCCGCAACTAATCTTTTGCCGCCGTGCAGCACCCTGGTGAGGTTCAGGGACGAGCTTTCTGGGCACCTTCGTCCAACACGTCTAGCGCAGGGCCGCTGCCTCGCGGGCCGCATTGGCTTCATCGGGATGAATATTCAGCCGGGTGAGGTTGATTCGGCCCCGGCCGTCAATCTCCCGTACCTTCACAATCACCTCGTCACCCACATTCACCTCATCCTCGACCTTACCCACCCGGTAATCCGCCAGTTGGGAGATGTGGATCATGCCTTCTTGACCGGGCATAAACTCCACAAAGGCGCCAATCGGGATCACCCGAGTCACGGTGCCGACAAACACGTCACCCGCTTGAGGTTTAAACACGATGGACTCAATCAAGGCCTTAGCTTGCTTGGCCTTTTCTCCCTCGATCGAGGAGACAGTGACGGTGCCGTCGTCGTCAATATCCACCTTGGCGCCGGTTTGCTCCGTAATCGCTTTAATTTTCTTACCGCCGGGGCCAATCACCATACCAATCATCTCAGGATCAATCTTGAAGCTGAGTAGGCGGGGGGCATAGGGGGAGAGTTCGGTGCGGGGTTGATCAATGGTGGCCAGCATCTTTTCCAGAATATGCAGTCGGGCCGGTTTAGCCTGGTGAATGGCGTCGGCAATCACCTGCACCGGTAACCCGGTGATCTTCATATCCATCTGTAGAGCGGTAATACCGCTGTCCGTACCGGCCACCTTGAAGTCCATATCCCCCAGGAAGTCCTCAATCCCCTGGATATCGGTGAGGATGCGCACCTCATCCCCTTCCTTAATTAAGCCCATGGCGGCCCCACTCACCGGCTTCGTAATCGGGACTCCCGCATCCATCAGGGAAAGGGTGGAGCCGCAGACCGACCCCATGGAGGTGGAACCATTGGAAGAAAGCACCTCCGACACCACCCGAATGACGTAGGGAAACTCCTCCTGGGGGGGCAGCACCGGCACTAGGGCCCGCTCCGCTAGGGCGCCATGGCCAATTTCCCGACGACCGGGCGATCGCATCGGTCGGGTTTCCCCCACGGAATAGGGAGGGAAATTATAGTGGTGCAGGTAGCGCTTTTCCTCCTCCGGGTGGAGGTCATCCATCATCTGGGCATCCCCAGGGGTGCCCAGGGTGACCACCGACATCACCTGGGTGAGCCCCCGCTGGAACAAGCCAGTGCCATGAACCCGGGGGGGTAGCAGCCCGACCCGACAATAGATGGGCCGCACCTGATCAAGCTTGCGGCCATCCACCCGCACCCCGTCCCTGACGATTTGCTGACGCATCAGCTTTTTGGTGACGGCCTTATAGGTATTCCCCAGGGCCTTGCCGTTTTCGGTGACCGCCAGCTTCACCGGATTATCCTCCTCCAGATCAGCAATGGTGGCCGCCAGCTCTTCCTTAATGGCATCGAGCTTGGTATCGCGATCGGGCTTACTCAGTTCAAACTGTTTGAGCACCTCCTGAATCGCCACCATGGTTTTTCCCTCGATAAAGGTGGCCAGGGTGGGATCGGTTTCTGGTTCTGGCTCCTTCACCAGCTCAATACCCAGTTCCTTAATCAAATCCAACTGGGCTTGGATTAAATCCTGCACCACCTCGTAGCCAAAGTCGATGGCATCAATCATGTCAGACTCCGGGAGTTGGTTCGCCCCCGCCTCCACCATAATCACCCCATCGGGAGAACCTGCCACCACCAGGTCCAAATCACCGTTTTCCACCTCCCGGTAGGTGGGGTTGATCACAAAGTCGTCCCCCACCAAACCGACCCGTACTGCTGCCATAGGGCCATTGAAGGGAATTTTAGCTAACAGCACCGCCACTGATGCCCCCGTGGCGGCCAGCACATCGGGGGGTACCTGTTCGTCCATAGCCAGGGTGGTAGCCACAACTTGGATATCGTCCCGCAGCCAATGGGGGAAGAGAGGCCGTAGGGGTCGGTCTATCAGGCGACTAATCAGGGTGGCTCGTTCCGGTGGACGACCCTCTCGGCGGAGAAAACCACCCGGAATTCGCCCAGCGGCGTAGAGGCGTTCTTCGTAGTCGACCAATAGGGGTAAAAAGTCTATGCCCTCTCGCCCCGCTGCCCGGGTAGCCGTCACCAACACGGCGGTTTCCCCCGATTGCACCAGCACAGCCCCACCGGCCTGGGGGGCGAGCAAACCTACCCGCAACTTAATATCGCGACCATCAAAGGATATTGATTTTTCCAGTTCTTGCATTGACAACTTTGTCCTTACCGCTCTTCGCGCTTTTCTTACGTCATATCTGCACGATCCTAGCACCGATAGCCACAATGGCTTCATTCTGTAACATATGGCTTTGGCCGGAGCGCTCAGGACAACATAGATCGATAAAAGCCAGGACTGGTAAAGCGTTCTGGTTTACCGTCGATCCGTCTGTCCCTGCAAAAGGTTTAGGGTGCTGAGGCAGCTTATCTAGTCAGATTAGAAAGATGAAAAATCTTTGGTTCTTAGGCTCCAGTCATGCTAGGATTAAAAGCCGTGGATAGGGAGGGTCGGTGACCGAGTGGTTAATGGGGGCGGACTGTAAATACGCTGGCTACGCCTACGCTGGTTCGAATCCAGCCCGGCCCATCCACGGCAATTGCCCTTATAGCTCAGCGGTAGAGCACTCCCTTGGTAAGGGAGAGGTCACGAGTTCAAGTCTCGTTAAGGGCTTTTAAGGACTAGCCGTAGCTATCTGAAAGGTAATAAAGATGCACTATATCGTGTCCTAAGCGATTAATCCAATGCTGGTCTGAAGGTCAGCCCTGGAAGAAAATAAAGGCAAGCTAAGAACAATGAAGCAGGCCCTTTGTATCTATCTTCCCTGGCCCTTTTATCTATCCGATCACCTCGCCCAACTGCAGCCGACTGCCATTGATGAAGTCTCCGCCCTGCTGCAGTTGCTTACCGCTGGGTTTAACCTGTTGCAAAAGCAAGAGCCCCTCTCCGGTTTGCACCACCGGGCCATAGCCCTTTAGCAGGGCCACCACGGTGCCGGGGCTGGCCCCAGCATCCCCCTCTAGGGTGCTAACCCGATCCACCAAGGAAGCCAACTCCGATGGCAACCTGGACCAGTAGGGCTCCCCCAGGGGCACAGTAGCCAGCAACTTTAAGAGCTGTCCCCGAAAGTGGGTGACACAGTGGGGATAGAAACCTCGCACCTGGTTGTGGAGGGCGATCGCCGGCCGCTGCCATTCCATTCCATAGTCTTGCTTGTGAATCAGGGGAGCATAGGTGGCCAGGTCAGGATTTTGGGGCTCAGGGGTAAGTTGTTGACTGTCCAGCCCCCGTAGGGTTTCCACCAGCAGATCTGCACACTGCTGGGCCAGGGAAGCCGCCACCGTAGGAAAATCATCTAGTAGGCCAATGGCCAGATGGGATTTTAACAGCATAGCCCCGGTATCCATCCCCGGATCCATCTGGATGGTAGTGATGCCAGTGTGGGTTTCTCCCTTGACGATCGCCCATTGAATTGGGGCTGCACCCCGATAAGCCGGCAGCAGCGACCCGTGACCATTGATGCAACCCAGGCGGGGCATGGCCAGCAATTGGGGTGAGAGTAACTGACCGTAGGCCACCACCACAAAGACATCCGCTTGCAGTTGGTCCAAACTAGTCAGAGTAGGTTCATGGTGCTTCAGCCGTTCCGGTTGGAGCACCGGGCAGCCCAGGGGCAGGGCAGCCTGCTTTACCGGTGAGGCATCCAGCTGGCTACCCCGGCCCCGACGCTGGTCCGGCTGGGTAACCACTCCGACTATATGAAAATCGGGTTCCACCGCCAGGCGATGTAAACTCGGTACAGCAAACTCAGGGGTGCCAAAAAACACTAAGCGCATAGCTGCCAAGGAGGAGGAGTGGTCATAAATGCGCTCATCAAGGCTTAGGGCCAGCCATCCCAGGGGCTCACCTGGAGCACGCCAGCGGGGGTGAAAACCACCATAAAGTCCAGTTGGTCAGCACCAGAGGCTCCGCTATTCACCAGCTGAGGCAAGGGGGTTTCCTGGGCTAGCAGGCCAGCTGGGGCATTCACCGGTGCGTAGGCCACGATCACCCCCTCTTGGTTAAGCCGTACCCGGTATGTCAGGGGTTGACTGGCCGATAGGGGCTTTAAGTTAGTTAGAATGCGATCGTACAAACCATCGTTGAGTTGGCGGATGAGATCGCGGTCCCTAATCTTACTGGCAATCTCAGGTAACTCTGCCGGGGTTGGGGTGGCCGAGGACTTAGCCGTTTCTGCCGTACTCCAGGGTTCCACCACCACCTTTCCATCGGGGCTAAAGATAGCGCGAAACTGAGCCACCGGCTCCTGGGATAACTTAAGGCTCGATACGGGGTCAAAAGCCAGTTTAGGCAGTGGCGCACGATCCACCTCCCCTAGGGCAAGGTCATTCTCGTACTTATAGGCCAGGATATCCCCCTCTTCAGAGACCACCAGACGGTAGCTGAGCTCCCCGCTGGGCTTGACATCGGTAGGCCAGCCTTGCTGTAAGGTGCGGGTTAGATCCCGCTGTAGCAAACTCAGAGCATCAGGATCGGTAATAGCGGGGGACTGGGTGAAGTCCTCCGGAGTGGGTTTAGCGCCATCTCCCTGGGTTGAGGTATCAGAGGTTGGAGGCGGAGAGGCTGTAGGAGATTCACGGGTGGCCGTTGGTCGAACCTCTGGGGGTTTGACCTCGGGAATGGGCACAAAGAAGAGGGCCAGTCCAGCCGCTGCCAGGGTGACGGCCCCCAAGACTGCCGGGGTAGCCCGTTGCACCATGGGGGTAGTGGGTTTGACCAACTGGCGTGGCACAGACTGCAACTGGGAGGTTAAATCAGGCAGGGTTTGGCTATCCGCCAATAACTGATCGATCGCCTCCATTAAGTCGTGGAATTGTAGGGTGGTCAACTTGATGTCTACCATGGGCAGTACCTGGGGATCCACCACTGTCATCTCAAGGGGTGTGGCCCGGACAGTCAGGTGATGGTACCCTCCAGGGTCGGCCTGCACCGTTACCGACCCTGGATCCTCCTTGCTGAGGGGCAGGGCAATACCACTGAGTAGCTGTTGGCCGTAGTGACTGACAGCGGTCACCAGACTATCTAAAAACTCCCGACCGCCCGAAAGGGGGGGGTGATCAGCACCGGAAAACTGACACTCCGCATTCATCAACACCGTCAACGGTGATTGCAAATCACTGGAACTTGCGGTCAACCCCTCCAAGGTTAGGGTGCAGGAGGGTAGCCGATACTGTCGCTTAACGGTCATTGTACTTCTCCGTCAAAGAGACTGACCCACAGCCGCTGGGTTCCCAATACACCAGAACAGAGCAGTAACTGCTCTAACAACTGCAAAGCCAGTTGATCGAGTTTTTCGTCGGTGTCGTAGGCAACCACTCCGGCGCGACGGGGATTCATGCGAGCTCGAAAATGGATCCTGAAGCGACTTAGATAATCCGCTAGGCGTAGATGGTGATCGGGGGATAGTTTCTGGGCAGCTAGTTGCTGGTAACCTAGCAATAACTGGCGAATTAACACCGTTAGCCGTCGGGCCTGATGACCGATCAGGGTAACCAGGGCCTTAGCTTCCTCCAGTTGCATGGGGCGACGCTGACTGTAGCGCCGCATTGGATTAGTACTGCGCAGCAGCCACAGGTTGACGCGGCCCTTGACCACGGAGTCTAAACCCAGGTCTTGGGCCAGGGTGAGCAGAATCTCACCACTGCTGAGATCAAGGGCTTCAGTGGCCAACAGTAACAAATCGATCTGAATGCGAGCCCGCCGTGGACACTCAGGGGTAGGGATCTGAGGATCAGGCAGGGCCGATAAAATCAGCGATGGAGAGGAACGGGTTGGGCTATCTACTGGCATTCAATCCTGGGTGGTGATAAGTCAAACAGCAAGTATTTTATCAAATTGGGTCTTTAGCCTATCTGCCAGCATAAACCGCCAGCGGGTCAGTTGCCACTAGCGAGTTTACCCATATTCTGGATATACCATTTGCCCTCTTGACGCACCAAATCATAGCGCATCGTCAGGTTATCACTATAGGATGCACTGGTGTTTTCCACCTCATACTCAAACAACCGAGCCTTTTCCTGTACCGTTGCCGTCACCTGCAGTTGATCAGCGGTGGGGTCATCGGGGCTGACGGCATCCACTGTAACACTGTGTTCGTACTCCCAGTACCAGTTTTCCTGCACCGCCGCCGCGGCCCGCCGTTGCCACTGGGTCAAGAGGGGTTCTAGCAGGATATCGGTCAGACCTTCTACCTGATGATCCTTCCCCAAGGCCGATCTCTTCACCGCCAGCCAATCCTCAATCACCCGCTTAGCAATGTCCTTAACCCCAATTTGTTCATCAACCGTGGGGGCTGCGGGAATCTCAATAGCGGGTTCCGCCAGGCTGATCTCCAGGGGGGGGCCGCTAATTCTGGCCCCCGTCAAGCTTCCGGCCGTCCGCATGGCGGCAAACCCCAATAGCCCCAATCCTCCCAGTACGGCCAGGGTAACCAGGCTGAGACGCCTCCACTGGGGAGACCGATCGAGGGATGATCGCCGCCGTGGCTGGATATTACCGACAGGGGGAAAGGCCTGTCCTGGAGCCAAACTAGCCACCGCCTTAGGATCTCGGTTGGCACTGACTCGGATGTTTTTGTCAAGGCTAGTTGGTCGGGGGGAGCCGGGCATGAGCTGACCGGCAGGAGATAGCTGGGCTACCCGTTCCGCCACCGAGAGCCCTTCCTCGAAGGACTTAGTCGCCTCTGTGGTTAGAGCCTTGGGGAAAGAAGACGGGTGACCATTGTTGAGGGTCTTTGACTGGAGGCTTGATGGGGAAAGGAAACCGCTATCCTTCATTTCGGTCGTCGCCCCCGATCCGATCTCGGTCAGGGTAGCCTTGGAGGGTCTCGCGGAAGTGCCAGCGACCCGATCGGGGGCTGGGGTGGCCAGGGGCTGGGGCCGACTATTGTGGCTTAGTCTGGTGCTAGGGCGCTCTGCTTCCGGGTCGACTACCATAGACTCCAGATAAGACTGGACCTTAGGATCGGCAAAGTAGTCCTTAAGGGTAGCCTCTTGATCTCGAAAATCACGAAAGTGGGGAAATAGCTCCTCCTGTAACCAACGTTCGGTGTAAAGACAGAGGCCGGGCAGCAAATCAGGAGATTGGCGAGAATGCTCCCGAATGTAGGCCAGGGGCTCATATTCCTGACTCAATTCCAGGGCGTGGTTAGCTTCCTCGGTTTGGCCCAACAGCAGAGCACACACCGCCTGTTCTAGATGCACATCTTGATGGATTCCCAGGCGCATTAAGAGCTGTTTGGCCCGCCGAATCAGGGCCGGTTGGTGATCAGCAAAGCCCCGGGCCAAGAGAGCATAAACGGTCAGGTAAATCGCTACTGGGGAGGGGCGCCGAGCCTCCTGCTCAAATAATTCCTGTTGTTCCGTGGTGGTCAAATAGTCCCGTAATTGCTGGATAAACCGCAGAAAGTCATCAATGGCAAGGCCCGACAGATCGTTTTCCTGGCCTTCGATGCCACCCCGATCCTGCAACATAGCCTTCAGCAGTTGTAGTCCCTGCCGACGTTCGCGGGTTTGATCCAGAGGGCTAGCCACAAGTTCCAAAATGCGGTACGGCCTTAGCTTATAGAGCTCCGATTGAATTTCCGCCCGCACCGTCGGAAATTGATTTTGTTGCACCAGCCAATCGTGCCCTTTTTGCAGGGAACTGGCGGCCATTTCGTAGTGGCGTTGCTGCCACTGTTCCCGCCCCAGTTCCAGGGAAGCCAGGGTCATAATCAGCACCAGATCGGCCTGACCGGGCTGGATCGGGAGCCTAGTGGAGGTGGCCACGGGGCCATAGGGTTGGGCCAGACTCAACACCTGCTCGTATTCCCCCAGATCTAGCAGGATGAGGAGGGCCCCGGCCAGGTCTTCCGGTTCAATGGTGATGGTGAGGCCGGTTTCTTCCCCCACCGATGGCTCGGTCGCCAGCGATCGCAGGGTCGCTTCCCCCAAATCCGCATCTACCCCCAGTTGACCATTGCCTGTGGTTTCCAGGGGCAGGGACTCGGGCGTAGGATAGGCGCTGGCCAGTAACTTGGCGTCATAGTCGCGTCGGCGATCGGGATCGGAAAGGACTTGGTAGGCCTGATCAATCAAACGTTTACGGGAGTTAATTACCACCTCGGAGAACTCACGCCGGGGAAGCTGTAAGCCGAGGTCGCGGTGAGCTTGTTGTAGCTGCTCCACTGTGGCCTGCGGTGGCAGGCCTAGAATGCGGTAATAGTCTAATGGAATTTTCACAGCTCTTACCCCTAGCAGCGAATTCACCCGCAATGGTAACTAAAAAATAGGCAGAGAATCCTACTGACCACGTCATTAACCTGCGCCAGTAATAGCATAGATCCTCTGACGTCAGGCCATGACCACCCCAGCAGATAGGTCTATAAACCACCTGGTGGAAAGTTGCCATTTTATAGCACAGGAAACCACTTACGACCAGGGATGAGTAATCCCCCACGCCCCACTATAAGCAACCTAGATGGGATAAAATCCGATTGTTTCGGGACCTGTAAAGTTATCAATTATAGAACTACCCCTGGCCACGGGGGTGATTTTTTCGGTATAGTGAAGAATTGGACATTGCCGCGTAGGACCCAGCAGAACCATGGTTCAAGAACGAACATTACCCCAGCTCCAGGCTCAGAAAACCGAGCTTTCGGTCTCAGATGCGCGGGTCGTCTACGAAGACATGGTGTTAGGGCGGTTCTTTGAAGACAAATGCGCCGAAATGTACTACCGCGGCAAGATGTTTGGCTTTGTTCACCTCTATAACGGCCAGGAAGCGGTGTCCAGTGGGGTGATAAAGGCTATGCGCAGTGATGACTACGTGTGTAGCACCTATCGCGACCACGTCCATGCCCTCAGTGCTGGAGTACCGGCTCGTCAGGTGATGGCGGAGTTATTTGGTAAGGAAACCGGTTGCAGCCGCGGACGGGGCGGATCCATGCACCTGTTTTCCAGTCCCCACAATATGTTGGGGGGGTTTGCCTTTATTGGGGAGGGGATTCCCGTTGCCCTGGGGGCCGCTTTCCAGTCTCGCTACCGCCGTGATGCCCTGGGTCAAGCCGATGCGGATCAGGTGACCGCCTGTTTCTTCGGTGATGGTACGACGAACAACGGGCAGTTTTTTGAATGCTTAAACATGGCTGCCCTCTGGAAGCTGCCGATCCTATTTGTGGTGGAAAATAATAAATGGGCGATTGGCATGGCCCACGAGCGGGCCACCTCCCAACCCGAGATTTATCGAAAGGCCTCGGTTTTCGGCATGCCTGGGGTAGAGGTGGATGGTATGGATGTGATGGCGGTGCGGACAGTAGCCCAGGCCGCCGTGGCCCGAGCCCGGGCGGGCGAAGGTCCTACCCTGATTGAATGCCTGACCTACCGGTTTCGTGGTCATTCCCTGGCAGATCCTGATGAGTTACGTTCTAAAGAGGAGAAAGACACCTGGTTTGCCCGCGATCCGATCAAGCGCTTTGAAGCCTACCTGTTGGAGCGAGACCTCCTGGAGGAAGCCGCCTTGAAGGAAATTCGCGATCGCATCCAAAGTACTATTGACGAGGCCCTAAGCTTTGCAGAGGAGAGTCCTGAACCTAGTCCAGACGACCTATACAAATATATTTTTGCCGAAGACTAGGGGCTCTTAATAGCCCCAAGGCTGCCGCCAAGCCACCATATTCATTTTTCCCCTTCACTTGTCCTTAAATTCCTAATAAACCGCAAAGCTATGGCAGAAACTCTGATGTTTAACGCCCTACGGGAGGCCATTGACGAAGAAATGGCTCGCGATCAGACCGTTTTTGTCCTGGGCGAAGATGTGGGCCACTACGGTGGATCCTATAAGGTGACTAAGGATTTGTATCAAAAGTACGGCGATCTACGGGTGCTGGATACCCCCATCGCCGAAAACAGCTTTACTGGCATGGCGGTGGGGGCAGCCATGACCGGTTTGCGCCCCATCATTGAGGGCATGAACATGGGCTTTCTCCTGCTGGCCTTTAACCAGATTGCCAACAATGCCGGCATGTTACGCTACACCTCCGGCGGTAACTTTAAAATCCCCATGGTGATTCGGGGCCCCGGTGGAGTAGGTCGCCAGTTAGGGGCCGAGCACTCTCAACGGTTAGAGGCCTACTTCCAGGCGGTGCCCGGATTGAAGATTGTCGCCTGCTCCACCGCTTATAACGCCAAAGGGTTACTCAAGTCTGCCATCCGTAACGATAATCCGGTGCTTTTCTTTGAGCATGTGTTGCTCTACAACCTTAAGGAGGACCTGCCTAACCACGAGTATCTAGTGCCCCTGGACAGGGCCGAGGTGGTACGTCCCGGTAAGGACGTGACTATCCTTACCTATTCAAGAATGCGACACCATGTTATGCAGGCGGTTAAGGGACTGGTGGCCAAGGGCATTGATCCTGAGGTGATTGACCTGATTTCCCTAAAACCTTTGGATTTTCAGACTATCGGCCCCTCAATCCAAAAGACCCATCGGGTGATCGTCGTGGAGGAGTGTATGCGTACCGGTGGGATTGGTGCCGAAATTGTTGCCTCCATTAACGATCGCCTATTTGACGAGCTGGATGCACCGGTGGTGAGGCTGTCTTCCCAGGACATTCCTACCCCCTATAACGGTAAACTGGAGAGTCTTACCATTGTTCAGCCTAAACAAATTGAGGCGGCGGTGGAAAAGATGGTGGCGCTGAAGGTTTGATCAATGGCAAAGTATCAGGCTTGGTTAGGATTAATTCTGGCCCTTACCGTGGCGGCGGTGATGGTTATTGTTCAGGTGCCCACCCGCCTGGGGCTAGACCTGCGGGGCGGCTCCCAGTTAACCCTACAGGTAAAACCCACCGCCACCATTACCACTGTCGGTGAGCGGGAGATGCAGGCGATACAAAGTGTGGTCGAAGGGCGCGTCAATGGCCTAGGGGTTTCAGAGGCCCTGGTTCAGCAGTTAGGTAACAACCAACTCCTGATCCAGCTGCCCGGGGTCAGCGATCCTGAGCAGGCGGAACGGGTTTTAGGGGGTACGGCCCAGCTAGAGTTTCGAGCCCAAAGACAGGGCACCGAGAGTCAGCTAGCCGTAGAGCAACAGGTTTTACAGGGCCATTTAGGTGACTTGGTGGCCGTTCAGAAAAGCCTGCCCCAGGGAGCCGCTATTAGTGCGGAGGCTAAGGCCAGGTTAGATCAAGTTCAGACAGCGATCGCCAGCAGCGAAGCCTCCATTAGTCAGCTCTTCGAACCCAGCCAACTCAACGGTGACAAGCTTACCGACGCTCTGGCCCGACCTGGCAATGGCACCCAGTGGGTGGTAGATATTAAATTTAATACCCAAGGGGCGGAAGATTTTGCTAACTTGACACGATCAGTGGCTGGTACGGGGCGGGGATTGGGCATTTTTCTCGACAACCGCCTCCTGAGTGCGCCCCGGGTCGATGTGAAGTACGCTGAAACCGGCATTGCCGGGGGCAATGCCGAAATATCTGGCAACTTTACCGCTGAGTCAGCCCGGGATTTGGAGGTGCAACTGCGCGGTGGTGCCCTCCCCCTGCCGGTGGAGGTGGTAGAAAATCGCACCGTGGGTCCGACCCTGGGGCGAGACAGTGTTCAGCGTAGCGTCTATGCCGGTATTGGCGGTTTGGTGCTGGTTTTGATTTTTATGGCCGTTTACTATCGATTACCCGGTATTGTGGCGGATATTGCCCTGGTCATCTATGCCCTACTCACCTGGGCTGCCTTTAATCTATTAGGGGTTACCCTGACTCTACCTGGCATTGCCGGGTTTATTCTCAGCATCGGCATGGCGGTGGATGCGAACGTTTTGATTTTCGAGCGGACTCGCGAAGAGTTGCGGGCCGGCAAAACCCTTTATAGATCGGTAGATTCAGGGTTTTACAGAGCCTTTTCTAGCATTCTTGATGGTAACGTGACCACGGTAATTGCCTGTGTGGCCCTGTTTTGGTTAGGGGCCGGTTTAGTGAAAGGCTTCGCCCTGACCCTGGGTCTTGGGGTGGTGATTAGTATGTTTACCGCCTTGACCTGTACCCGGGCTTTGCTATTTTTTGTCCTGGGTTTACCCCAATTTCGTAGGCCATCTTTCTTTTGCCCCGGTCTAGGCAACCTACCCCCTAAGAGCGCTACTCCATGAAATTAGCGGTTATCAAGCAGCGACGCCTATGGTGGATAATATCTAGCCTGGTGATTATTGTTGGGCTGGTCGCCATGGCGATTTCCTGGCAGCAGTTTGGAGCTCCCCTCAAGCCCGGCCTGGATTTTGCCGGTGGGACTCGTCTCCAACTCACCCGCAGTTGTGCTCTCGTCAATAGCTGTAGCGGTGATATTAATCTAGCTCAGGTCCGCCAAGTATTGTCGGATCAGGGACTGGGGTCTAGTAGCTTACAGATCCTCGATCCCAAGTTGCAAATTCTCTCCATTCGCACCCGCCCTCTGTCAGCGCAAGAACGCACTCAGCTCCAAGGCGCCCTAGATACTAAAATCGGTCCCTTTGATAGTAATAGTGTACAAATTGACTCAGTAGGACCGGTAATTGGCCGGCAATTATTAAGCTCAGGTCTGCTCGCCCTGTTGGTGTCCTTCGCTGGCATCGTGATCTACCTCAGTCTCAGGTTCCGGTTAGACTACGCTATTTTCGCGATCATTGCCCTATTCCATGATGTGCTTGTCACCAGTGGGGTTTTTAGTATTCTAGGGCTGGTGGCGGGGGTGGAGGTTGATAGTCTATTTATTGTCGCTCTTCTGACCATCGTAGGATTTTCTGTGAATGACACGGTGGTAATCTACGATCGCGTCCGCGAAAATATTAAGCTTTCTCCCCAAACCCATATCAATGACATTGTTGACGATGCGGTCAACCAAACCTTGACCCGGTCTATAAACACTAGTTTGACCACCACCCTACCATTGCTGGCGATCGTGGCCTTTGGTGGCCAAACCCTAAAGTATTTCGCCCTTGCTTTGATTATTGGCTTTGTCGCTGGGGCCTACTCCAGTATCTTTATCGCCAGTTCCCTTTTGGCCCTGTGGCGAGAGCGCAGCGGTCAGATATATGGCAATACTGAGGCAAATCTGTCTACGATGACCAATCAAGAGATAGAATCAACCCATTAAATTACAACCTAATCAATCCGGTGGCCCTGGATTCCAGCCAAGAAAAGCAACTTCAGCAACTACGGATAATTCTATGCCGGCGTTGGTGGCTGACCCTATTGGGGTTATGGCTGACCATGGGTAGTCTAAGTCTCTGGAACCTTCGCCCAGAGATTGTTTTATTACGCCGGTACTTTACCTGGACTGCCCTACGCTATGGGCTACTCTATCATCGTTTAGCCGCATTAGGTTTGGGACTATGTCTAGGTTTAACCGTTGCCCTACTGGTTGCGGAAAGTCGCTATCTCCTGTTTGGCCTGGCTAGGTCGGAGCAGCAACGGCTAGAGAGCTGGCTACAGCGGATTAACCATCAAGGACCTCGCCACCCCCTCTGGACCTCCCTACACCGGGACAAGGCAAATTAGATCTGAGGTTCCTCTCAGATAGCAGAGCCTAGACAGAAATGCTACTCCTTGGTACAATTGTTCTTAAGAATTTAGTTTGGCTGCCCTAGCCAACCGTTTATGGAATCCCTAACACCTGCCCAGCAAGAACTCTACGATTGGTTGGTTGACTATATCCGCACTAACCAACATTCTCCCTCTATTCGCCAGATGATGAAGGCTATGGACCTCAAGTCTCCAGCCCCTATCCAAAGTCGTTTGGAGCATTTAAAAAATAAAGGTTATATCGAGTGGACTGAGGGTAAAGCTCGCACCATTCGAATTCGTGAAGACCTTAGGGGGCTACCCATTCTAGGCACTATTGCGGCAGGTTTTGTCAACGAAGCTTTTACCGATGATGTGGAGCGCCTAGACCTGAACGGCATACCGATTCAGTCTGGAGACTACGCCCTCAGGGTAACCGGAGACAGCATGGTAGACGCCATGATTTTGGAGGGGGATGTGGTGATCATGCGACCGGTTAAAGACCCCCAGTCCGTACGGGAGGGCACCATCGTTGCGGCCAGGGTAGAAAGCGGTACTACTTTGAAATCCTTTCACCGCAGTGGTAATCAAATCAAGTTAAAACCTGCTAATCCTAATTATCCGGTAATGGAGTTTCCCGCCGATTTGGTGGATATTCAGGGCAAATTAGTGGCGGTCTGGCGTGGCGTTGATCCGGAGTTTAGTATTTAAGAGCCTTGGCCAGAAGCCAAGGCAGAGAGTTTATCGATAAAAGCCTGAGACATTCTAATTCATCTGCTGTGACTAAGGTTGCAACCGTGAGCCCTGCGAATTCAGTTCAGGTTTAAACCTCATCGAACCTAAGTCTTTGACTGAGCTCAGGTCGAGGTCGAAAATCTGTTGAGTTAAGGCTATGCTTCAGACTTTACCACCATGACAGTGCAGGAAGCTTGTTCAACCACTTCGCTGCTAATCGATCGTGCGAGAATCCGATCTACGCCGGTTAAGCCACGGCTTCCCAGAATAATCAGATCTACCTTGTAAATATGGGATAAACGAATAATTTCAACCTCAGGCTCTCCCTGAACCACCTCAAAGATCAGGTTAACATGGCTGAACCACTCACCGAGGGACCTGAGATGCTCTTCAACTTGATGGTTAGACAGTTCCATATCCGTCGATAGGGGACGAGAAAGATCTTGATCCGGTCGATCCTGGGGATAGGGCAAGACATGGGCCAAAATCACTTTAACCCCAGGATCTAGGATTAGCTGCTGGGCATGGGCAATGATGGCCTTGTCAAAGGAGGAATTACTGAGGGCAATCAAAACGGCTTTAAACATTAGACATTGTTACCCTAATTACACTGAATCTCTGTTGTCACTAAAACCTGAGGCTTGACTGGACTCCTGACCTTCAGTACGTCGTCTCACTGACTGGCCGTGGGAAGGTAACCCCTCCGCTTGGGTGAGGGCGGAGATCGCCCCCGATACCGCCTGCAGTGCTTCTGGAGAATACTGAATCAAGCTAGAGTGCTTCATGAAGGTTTCCGTAGCCAAGGGGGAGGCATAACGGGCTGCACCGGAGGTGGGCAGGGTGTGGTTAGGCCCCGCCAGGTAATCACCAATTGCCTCCGGCGTAGAATAACCCAGAAAAATCGCTCCAGCATGGCGAATATATTGCAGCCAGTCCCAGGGATCCGCCACCTCCAACTGTAGATGTTCTGGGGCGAACTGGTTACAGAGTTCACAGGCCTGTTCCAGACCATCCACGACGACGGCTAGGCCGTAGTTAGCAATGGCCTTTTCCGTCAGAGTTTGGCGAGGGTGATCAGTTAGTTGGCGTTCTACCTGCAGGGCAACGGCTTCCGCCAGGTGAGCACTGGGGGTGATGAGGATGGCCGCTGCCATAGGGTCATGCTCTGCTTGGGCCAAAAGGTCCGCAGCAACATGGGCCGGATCGGCCTGGCGATCGGCGATCACCAACACCTCAGAAGGCCCCGCTAAAGAGTCAATGCCAACTCGACCGAAAACCAGCTGCTTAGCTAGCGTAACGTAGACATTCCCAGGACCGGTAATCACATCCACTGATGAGATGGTTTCAGTGCCATAGGCTAGGGCGGCTATCGCCTGAGCCCCCCCCACTCGATAAATCTCTGAAATGCCAGCCACCTGGGCCGCCACCAACACCGCCGGATTCACCGCTAGCCCTGGGCCAGGGGGAGTCACCATGACAATTTTGGATACACCGGCGACTCGCGCTGGAATCGCATTCATCAATACCGTGCTCGGGTAGGCGGCCCGCCCCCCCGGCACATAGATGCCAGCTCGGTCCACCGACGTATAGCGTTTACCCAGCACCACACCATCAGGCTCAAAGGTTACCCAACTTTTGGGTAATCTTTGTCGATGGAACGTCTCGATATTTTGGCAGGCCAAGTGAATAGCATCGAGCAAGGGCTTACTCACCTGTTGGTAAGCCGCATCTAGCTCGGCCCCGGAAACCCTGAGTTGTTCTGAAGTCAGGGTAATTCGATCAAAATCAGCCGTGTACTGAATTAAGGCTTGATCGCCCTGACGCTTAACGGCATGAAGCACTTCCCGGACCGTCGCTTCCTTATGAACCATCTGATCATCATGGATGCGATTACAGATACGCTGCAACTCCGTCTTGGCTTCAGTGAGCTGGTGAATGATGCGCAGCATGGCAGCAGGGCTATCCCAATGGAGCAGCGATAGATAATCAGAGAATCAGCAGGCAAGCTACCGGTTGGCAACAATGCCATTAGCGCCAGGAGACCAGAACAACCAGGGCTCCACTGTTTTACAATCCTAGTCGATTTTCTCCTATGATAACTTGCCTAAAAAATAAAGTGTAAGAGCGGATCAAACAGTGCTATCATAACTTATTCAGATTGATCGTAAATCTTGTTAGACTAGGGTAAATTGTGGCAAACATTAAGTCTGCGCTTAAACGTATTGAAGTTGCGGAGCGTAACCGGCTGCGTAATCGCTCCTACAAATCGGCGGTTAAAACCCTGAGCAAGCGTTATCTTTCCACCGTTGAGGCCTACCAGGCCGATCCCACTGACGTTAACCTGGAGATTATCTCCAGTAGCATGGCAGCCGCCTACAGCAAAATTGATAAGGCTGTAAAAAAGGGGGTTCTACACCCCAATGCCGGGGCTCGTAAAAAGTCTCGCTTGGCCAGGGTACTAAAGGGAGTTGATTCGAAAGTCTCTGGATCGGTCTCCTAGGCGACCTTACCTTATTCTGAATTCTGATGTCCCATCAGTTTTTTAATTAGCCCCCATGCCCCTGGTTGATACCCATGTCCATCTGAATTTTGAAATATTTGCCGCCGATCTCGACCATTTGGCCCAGGCCTGGCGGCAGGTTGAAGTGGTTAAGTTAATCCATGCCTGCGTAGTGCCCGAGGAGTTTTCGGCCATGCAGGCCATCGCTGATCGATTCCCCGAGTTGTTCCTGGCGGTGGGGCTCCATCCCCTCGACGTAGATCGCTGGACCGAAACTACGGTGGCGCAAATTAGAGACCTAGCGGCTACCGACGGGCGGGTGGTAGCGATTGGGGAGACGGGGCTAGATTTCTATAAGGCTGAGAATGGCGATCTCCAGCGACAGGCCTTCTGGGCCCAGATGGCTATTGCCCACGACCTGAGCCTGCCCGTAATCGTTCACTGCCGTGATGCCGCTAGGGAAACCGCCGATCTGATCGCCGACTTTCAGCGACAGGTCGGATCCATCCGGGGAGTAATGCATTGCTGGGCAGGCACTCCGGAAGAAACCCGTTGGTTTCTTGACCTAGGTTTTTATATTAGCTTTAGTGGCATTGTCACCTTCAAAAATGCTGATCAGGTGAAGGCTTCCGCCAGGTTAGTACCTGACCAACGGCTGCTGATCGAGACTGATTGTCCCTTTTTGTCTCCCGAACCCCACCGACGGCAGCGTCCTAATCAACCCGCCTTACTTCACTATGTTGCAACCTACTTGGCTGAGCTGCGCCAGGTTAGCCTTGTTCAACTAGGAGCTACCACCACTCAGAATGCCTGGGATCTCTTTTGTTTGCCTGGGTCGGCACCCACCCCTAACCCAGTGTTATCCCTCACAGGATTGGGGTAAACCGGTAGGGGCATGACTGTGTCCATCGTCTGATGAGGCAACAACCCTGATCTCAGTTATCCTATCCCTTACCTTTAATTTATCGCTGACACTTTTCTGGCTGTAATCATCGACTTGGCTTTGATCTGAGACTCCCCCCTTACCTGTTTTCTGGCTGACTTTCGTACCACCATCCCAAGGCTAGGGCCTGATTTGCTTTAGGATACCCATGACCCAACCTACCACATACACCACCCCCAACTTTGTATTGCCTGACCTGGTTGAAATCCAGCGGTCTAGCTTTCGCTGGTTTTTAGAAGAAGGGCTGATCGAAGAACTGGAAAGCTTCTCGCCCATTACGGATTACACCGGTAAGTTAGAGCTCCACTTCCTGGGTAAGCAATATAAGCTCAAGCGGCCCAAGTACGATGTGGATGAGGCCAAGCGTCGAGATGCCACCTACGCCGTGCAGATGTACGTGCCTACCCGACTGATTAACAAGGAAACCGGCGAAATCAAAGAACAGGAGGTATTTATTGGGGATTTGCCCCTGATGACAGATCGGGGTACCTTCATCATCAATGGGGCAGAACGGGTCATTGTTAACCAGATTGTGCGGAGTCCTGGGGTTTATTACAAGGCAGAAACCGACAAAAACGGTCGTCGTACCTACAACGCTAACCTGATCCCTAATCGGGGTGCCTGGTTGAAGTTTGAGACCGATAAAAATGACCTGGTGTGGGTGCGGATTGACAAGACCCGTAAGCTCTCTGCCCAGGTTTTACTTAAGGCGCTGGGGCTAACCGATAATGAAATCTTTGACTCTCTGCGTAACCCAGAATACTTCCAAAAAACCATCGAGAAAGAAGGTCAGTTTAGTGAAGAGGAGGCGTTGTTAGAGCTATATCGTAAGCTACGCCCTGGTGAACCGCCCACGGTGGCGGGGGGTGAGCAACTGCTCTTTTCCCGCTTCCATGATCCCAAGCGTTACGACCTGGGTCGGGTGGGGCGGTACAAGTTAAACCGCAAGTTGCGACTCAATGTGCCTGACACGGTGCGGGTGTTAACCCCGACCGATATTTTGACGGCGATCGACTACCTAATCAATCTGGAATTTGACATTGGTAGTGTGGACGATATTGATCACCTGGGTAACCGTCGGGTGCGATCGGTGGGGGAATTGCTACAAAACCAGGTGAGGGTAGGCCTCAACCGACTGGAGCGAATTATTCGGGAGCGGATGACCGTCTCCGATGCCGATGCTCTCACCCCTGCCTCTTTGGTCAACCCCAAGCCCCTAGTGGCGGCTATTAAGGAGTTCTTTGGCTCCAGCCAACTGTCTCAGTTTATGGATCAGACCAATCCCCTGGCGGAATTGACCCATAAGCGCCGTATCAGTGCCCTGGGTCCTGGTGGCTTGACCCGAGAACGGGCCGGCTTTGCGGTGCGGGATATTCATCCATCTCACTACGGCCGCATTTGTCCCATTGAAACGCCTGAAGGACCCAATGCTGGGTTAATTGGCTCCCTGGCTACCCACGCCCGGGTGAATGAGTTTGGCTTTATTGAAACCCCCTTCTTTAAAGCGGAAAATGGCCGGGTTAGAAAGGACCAGGAACCGATTTACATGACCGCCGATGAAGAGGACGACCTGCGGGTAGCTCCTGGCGACATTGCGACTGACAGTGATGGTTATATCTTGGGAAGTACGGTACCAGTGCGCTATCGCCAGGACTTTACTACCACAGACTCCACTGAGGTAGACTACGTAGCGATTTCACCGGTGCAAATCATCTCGGTGGCCACATCTTTGATCCCTTTCCTAGAACACGATGACGCGAACCGAGCCCTAATGGGTTCCAACATGCAGCGTCAGGCAGTGCCCCTGCTACGGCCAGAGCGTCCGCTGGTGGGGACGGGGCTGGAGGCCCAGGCCGCGCGTGACTCGGGCATGGTGATTATTAGCCGTAGCGATGGGGAGGTGGTCTACCTCGATGCTGATTGGATTAAGGTGCGGGATGGGGAGGGTAATCTGCACGAGTACGAATTGCAGAAGTACCAACGATCTAACCAGGATACCTGTCTCAACCAGCGGCCTATCGTTTTTCCGGGTGATCGCGTCCAGACCGGCCAGGTTCTGGCGGATGGCTCTGCCACCGAGGGGGGTGAACTGGCCCTGGGACAGAACGTCCTGGTGGCCTACATGCCCTGGGAAGGATATAACTACGAAGATGCCATTCTGCTGAGTGAACGCCTTGTCTATGACGATATATACACTTCCATCCACATCGAGAAGTTTGAGATTGAGGCTCGTCAAACCAAACTGGGGCCGGAGGAAATTACCCGAGAAATTCCCAACGTGGGCGAAGACTCACTGCGCCAGTTAGATGAAACCGGTATTATCCGGATTGGTGCCTGGGTAGAGTCCGGCGATATCCTGGTAGGTAAGGTGACCCCCAAGGGAGAATCGGACCAACCTCCAGAAGAAAAGCTACTGCGCGCTATCTTTGGTGAAAAAGCCCGGGATGTGAGGGATAACTCTCTACGGGTACCCAACGGAGAAAAGGGCCGGGTGGTCGATGTACGGGTTTTTACCCGGGAACAAGGGGATGAGCTACCGCCAGGAGCCAACATGGTGGTGCGGGTTTACGTCGCCCAGAAGCGAAAGATTCAGGTGGGTGACAAAATGGCTGGGCGCCACGGCAACAAGGGCATCATTTCAAGGATTTTGCCGATCGAAGACATGCCCTACCTCCCTGATGGCACACCGGTGGATATCGTGTTGAACCCCCTAGGGGTGCCCTCCCGCATGAACGTGGGTCAGGTGTTTGAGTGTTTGCTGGGTTGGGCCGCTGAAAATCTCAATGCCCGCTTCAAGGTGATTCCCTTTGATGAAATGTACGGTGAGGAAGCCTCCCGTAATTCCACCCATGGCAAGTTAATGGAAGCCCGGGAATCCACTGCTAAGGAGTGGGTGTTTAACCCTGAGGATCCGGGTAAGATCCCGGTCTTTGATGGTCGTACCGGCGAGCCCTTTGATCGCCCCGTCACCGTCGGTAAAGCCTATATGCTAAAGCTGGTACACCTGGTGGATGACAAAATTCACGCCCGATCCACTGGACCCTACTCTCTGGTTACCCAGCAACCCCTGGGTGGTAAGGCCCAGCAGGGCGGTCAGCGGTTCGGTGAAATGGAGGTTTGGGCACTGGAAGCCTTTGGCGCCGCCTATACCCTACAGGAATTGCTGACGGTTAAGTCCGACGACATGCAGGGTCGCAATGAAGCTCTCAACGCCATCGTCAAGGGTAAGTCCATTCCTCGCCCCGGTACCCCTGAGTCCTTTAAGGTGCTGATGCGAGAGTTGCAGTCCCTCTGTTTAGACATCGCCGTTCATAAGGTAGAGACCCGGGAGGACGGCACTAGTCGGGATATCGAGGTCGACCTGATGGCAGAT
Source organism: Leptolyngbya sp. (assembly GCA_040374235.1). Classification (GTDB taxonomy): domain Bacteria; phylum Cyanobacteriota; class Cyanobacteriia; order Phormidesmidales; family Phormidesmidaceae; genus Nodosilinea. The sequence continues at coordinate 25,455 of JBEIUS010000013.1, forward strand.
TTGAATGTGCGTCGAGCCCCCTCACGCCCCACCTACGAGTCCATTGCTAGGGAGGATAGTGACGATCTGGACGAGTAGCTCTGTATCGCAAAGCAAATCCACGGCCGACTAGGGGGCAGCCGGCCCTAATCTTCCGGGCTTAAGATAGGTTGCCCGTTCCCCGCCTGACCTGATTGATCGCTTACAAGGAAATACCCACCCATGCCTAAGGTAGAACAGCGGTTTGACTACGTCAAAATTGGATTGGCATCCCCAGAACGGATTCGTCAATGGGGCGAGCGTACCTTGCCTAACGGACAGGTGGTAGGGGAGGTGACTAAGCCTGAAACTATTAACTACCGTACCCTTAAGCCGGAGATGGATGGACTCTTCTGTGAGCGCATTTTTGGTCCCGCAAAGGACTGGGAATGCCACTGCGGTAAGTACAAGCGGGTTCGGCACCGCGGTATTGTCTGTGAGCGCTGCGGTGTGGAGGTGACCGAGTCCCGAGTCCGTCGCCATCGCATGGGTTACATCAAACTAGCGGCCCCTGTCGCCCACGTCTGGTATCTGAAAGGCATTCCTAGCTATATTGCCATCCTACTGGACATGCCCCTGCGGGATGTGGAACAGATCGTTTATTTTAATGCCTACGTAGTCCTAGATCCGGGTAACGCGGAGAACCTTACCTACAAGCAATTACTCACCGAAGACCAATGGATTGAAATCGAAGATCAACTCTACGACGAAGATACCCAGTTGTCAGGAGTTGAGGTGGGGATCGGCGCAGAAGCCCTACAGCAACTGCTCAAGGATATGGACCTGGATACCGTAGCGGAAAAGCTCCGGGAGGACATTGCCAACTCCAAGGGGCAAAAACGGGCCAAGTTAATCAAACGCCTGCGGGTAATTGATAATTTTATTGCCACCGGGTCTAAAACTGAATGGATGGTGTTAGATGTGATTCCGGTCATTCCCCCCGATCTGCGCCCCATGGTGCAGTTGGATGGGGGACGTTTTGCCACCTCAGACCTGAACGATCTCTATCGCCGAGTGATTAACCGCAATAACCGCCTGGCCCGACTGCAGGAAATTCTAGCTCCAGAAATCATTGTCCGAAACGAAAAGCGAATGTTACAGGAGGCGGTGGACGCCTTAATTGACAATGGTCGTCGCGGTCGCACGGTGGTGGGAGCCAATAACCGTCCCCTCAAATCCCTCTCGGATATTATTGAGGGCAAACAGGGACGTTTTCGGCAAAATCTACTGGGTAAGCGGGTAGATTACTCCGGTCGTTCAGTGATTGTGGTGGGGCCCAAGTTGCAAATTCACCAGTGCGGCCTACCCCGGGAAATGGCCATCGAGCTGTTCCAGCCGTTTGTCATCCATCGACTAATTCGCCAGGGTTTGGTCAACAACATCAAAGCCGCCAAGAAAATGATCCTTAACCAGGAGGCCAGTGTTTGGGAGGTGCTGGAGGAGGTGATTGAAAGCCATCCGGTAATGCTGAACCGGGCCCCCACCTTACACCGCCTGGGAATTCAGGCATTTGAACCGATTCTGGTAGAGGGTCGGGCGATTCAACTCCATCCCCTGGTTTGCCCCGCCTTCAATGCTGACTTTGACGGCGACCAGATGGCTGTCCATGTTCCCCTTTCTCTGGAGGCCCAAGCCGAGGCTCGTCTGTTGATGTTAGCCTCCAACAATGTCCTATCCCCAGCTACGGGGCAACCGATTATTACCCCCAGTCAGGACATGGTGCTGGGTTGCTATTACCTGACCGCTGAGAACCCTAATGCCACCAAAGGGGCAGGCCGTTACTTCGCCAGCCTGGATGATGCCATCATGGCCTTTGAGCAGGGTCTGGTGGATCTCCATGCCCAGGTATGGCTGCGCTTTGATGGCGAGGTGGAGTCGGATAAACCCAGCACTAGCCCTGAGCGGACTGAGGCTGAAGACGGCACGGTTACGGAGGTCTATAGTGACCGGCGGCGGCGATTGGATAGGGAAGGAAATTTGATTTCCCAGTACATCAAGACCACCCCTGGTCGAATTATCTATAACAAGGCGGTGCTGGAGGCGATCGCCAGCTAGACACAACAATTAGCAACTCCCTGGTGCTGCGTGGAGTAAGGTACCCAGGGCAGAGGACAGATAGGAATTCAGGCAACACCATCACAGAAGGGCAGAACCTATGGCGGAACACGGGTCGACTCAATCCTCAATGATTTTTCGTAATCGCATTATCGATAAGAAACAGCTCAAAAAGCTGATTTCCTGGTCCTTTACCCATTATGGCACCGCCCGTACGGCCCAAATGGCTAACCGCATCAAGGATTTGGGCTTCAAGTACGCCACTCGAGCCGGGGTATCGATTAGTGTTGAAGACCTGCAGGTGCCCCAGGAGAAGCGACAATTACTGGCGGCGGCGGAGGAAGATATTCGGGCTACTGAGGAACGCTATACCCGTGGGGAAATTACTGAGGTGGAGCGCCTCACCAAGGTAATCGACACCTGGAACGATACTAGCGAAGAGCTGAAGGATCAGGTAGTTCGCAACTTCAAGGAAAATAATCCCCTCAATTCAGTCTACATGATGGCCTTCTCCGGGGCCCGAGGCAATATTTCCCAGGTCCGCCAACTGGTGGGCATGCGGGGGCTAATGGCCAATCCCCAGGGGGAAATCATCGACCTGCCGATCAAGACCAACTTTCGAGAAGGGCTGACGGTGACCGAGTACGTGATTTCCTCCTACGGAGCTCGTAAGGGTCTGGTGGATACGGCCCTACGCACCGCTGACTCGGGTTACTTAACCCGTCGTTTGGTGGATGTTTCCCAAGACGTAATTATTCGGGAACAGGATTGCGGCACGACCCGAGGTATTCCCCTGCGCAGCATGACCGATGGGGAACGGGTGCTAATCCCTCTGGAAAGTCGACTGTTAGGTAGGGTGGTGGCCACTGACGTCCTGCAACCCCAAACCGGTGAGGTTTTATTAGAGAAAAACCAACCGGTTTCCCCGGAGATTGCTGAAACTCTGGTTAAGGCGGGGGTAGAGGAGGTAATGGTGCGATCGCCCCTTACCTGCGAAGCCACCCGTTCCGTTTGCCGACTTTGTTACGGTTGGAGCCTGGCCCACTCAGAAATGGTTGATCTGGGGGAAGCCGTTGGTATCATCGCCGCCCAATCCATTGGTGAGCCCGGCACCCAGATGACCATGCGGACCTTCCACACCGGTGGCACCTTCACAGGGGAAATGGCACCTCGTATTAAGGCCAGTAAGAGCGGTGTGGTGCGCATGTCCAAACGTTATAAAACCCGTCCGTTTCGGACCCGCTACGGCGAAGACGCCCTTATGCTGGAGTCTAACGCCGACTTGGTGATTGAGGGTAGCGGCAAAAATCAAACAGAAAGTCTACCCCAGGGCACTATTCTGTTCGTTAACGAAGGGGATACCGTCGTCCAGGAGCAATTGCTGGCGGAGCTTCCCTCCGCTGGCCGCACCCGTAAAGTAACCGAAAAAGCCACCAAAGACGTTACCTCCGACCTAGCCGGGGAGGTCAAGTTTGATGGCCTAGTGCAGGAGGAAAGAACAGATCGCCAGGGTAACACTACCCGCCTGGCCCAGCGGGGGGGACTGCTCTGGGTACTCTCCGGTGATGTCTACAACCTCTTACCCGGGGCAGAACCCGTGGTTAATAATGGTGACTACGTTAAAGCGGGGGACACCCTAGCTACCACTAAACTCACCACGGAGCGGGGAGGTCTGGTACGCTTGCCCACTCCAGAGGACGACAAGGGTACCCGAGAAGTACAAATTATCACCGCTTCAGTCATGCTTGACCAGGCCCAGGTCCGCAAAGAACAGGGCCAGGGACGGGAACACTACTTCATTGAAACCACCTATGGTCAACGGTTCTCCCTGATTGCCACCCCCGGCGCCAAGGTCACCAGCGGCCAGGTAATTGCTGAGCTCGAGGATGATCGGTACCAGACCCAAACCGGTGGCATTGTCAAGTTCTCTGGGTTAGAAGTTGCAAAGAAAGGTAAGGGTAAGCAGGGCTACGAAGTCGTACAAGGAGGCACCCTTCTATGGATTCCGGAGGAAGCCCACGAAGTTAACAAAGATATCTCCCTACTGATGGTGGAGGACGGCCAGTACGTCGAAGCCGGCACGGAAATCGTCAAGGACATTTTCTGTCAGAACAGCGGCGTGGTGGAGGTCACTCAGAAAAATGACATCCTGCGGGAGGTGCTGATTAAACCCGGGGATATTCATATGGTGGATGCCCCTGAGGATGTGATGGATCGTGATGGGGTGATCGTAACAGCAGGAGAAGAGGTGATGCCGGGCTTAACAGCGGAGGCGCTACGCTTCGTGGAGTACGTCGAAACCCCAGAAGGCCCAGCCATGCTACTCCGGCCCGTGGATGAATATCCAGTGCCGGATGAACCCGCCGTTCCCAGTCAGGGGTCCAGTGCGGAGGCGATCAGCTCGATTAAGTTGCGGGCGGTGCAGCGGGTTCCCTTCAAGGATGGAGAACGGGTCAAATCCGTAGATGGCGTGGAATTGCTGCGTACCCAACTAGTTCTGGATATCGAAGACGAAGCTCCCCATGTGGTAGCAGATATTGAACTGGTCCCTGATGACCAGGATCCTGACCTGATGCGTTTACAGATGGTGGTGCTGGAGACCCAGGTAATTCGCCGCGATGTGGCCGCGGACCAAACCCAGGGCAGTACGGTTACCGCCCTACTGGTGGAAGAAGGTCAGCAGATCGGTCCTGGGGAGATTCTGGCCCGAACTGAAATCAAGTGTAAAGAATCCGGTGAGGTGCGAGGTATTCGTAAAGGCCAGGAAGCGGTACGTCGGCTACTGGTGGTGCGGGATGCAGACCGGGTTGAGATTAATATCCAGGGACAAGCCGCCTCTGTTCAGATCGGGGATCTGGTGGTGGCGGAAACCCCCCTGGCCCCAGGTATAAGTCATAACGAATCGGGGCAGGTTACGGCTATTAGCGATACCCAATTGACGCTGCGATTAGCTCGCCCCTATCGGGTGTCTACCGGTGCCGTTCTTCATATTGAAGATGGTGACCTGGTGCAACGGGGGGATAACCTGGTGTTACTGGTGTTTGAGCGGGCGAAAACCGGTGATATTATTCAGGGTTTACCCCGGATTGAAGAACTGCTAGAAGCTCGCAAACCCAAGGAAGCCTGTGTCCTGGCTCGACGGCCCGGCACCGCCCAAGTGGTCTATAGCGATGATGAGAGTGTTGAGGTTAAGGTGATTGAAGAGGATGGGGTAGTGGCGGAGTATCCCATCAATCCCGGGCAAAATGTGACGGTCTCCGATGGTCAGGTGGTCAGCACCGCTGAACACCTGACCGATGGTCCCGCCAACCCCCACGAAATTCTCGAGGTGTTTTTTGAATACTACCTCAGCCTGGGGCGAGGTACGCACGATGCGGCCCTCCTGAGCCTGCAGCAGGTGCAGTCCTTCCTGGTGAATGAAGTGCAATCCGTATACCAATCCCAAGGGATTGACATTTCGGACAAGCACACCGAAGTGATCGTCCGGCAAATGTCCTCCAAGTGTCGCATTGATGATGGTGGTGACACCACCATGCTGCCCGGGGAGTTGGTGGAGATTTACCAGGTTGAGCAAGTCAACGAGGCCATGTCCATTACCGGCGGTGCCCCAGCCCAGTACACCCCCGTACTATTGGGGATTACCAAAGCCTCCCTGAATACCGATAGCTTTATTTCCGCCGCCAGCTTCCAGGAAACCACCCGGGTCTTGACCGAAGCTGCGATCGAAGGTAAGTCAGACTGGCTGCGGGGGCTAAAGGAAAATGTGATCATTGGTCGGCTGATTCCGGCGGGTACCGGCTATAACGCCTACGAAGATTCTCCAGCACTGGAAATGGATTCGGCCTACGATTCTCCCATCATCGATGACGACATGATGTTGCCTGACGTGGTGCTGGACGATCTCACCGCCCGCAGCTACGATATGGACCCTGACCTGGGGATGATAGTGGACGATGAAATGATTGGCGGTCTATCCGTTGAGGAAAGGTCAGAGCCCATCACCAGCGATGATACCGTTGAGGACGACGACGATTTCTCCGCCATGGCGGAGGAACTGGCCATGTTGAGTTTAGATGACGATCTGTTAATCGATGATCAAACGGAGGCCCCTTAGAGTTCTCTAGTTCCCAAGGGTTGGAGTTCAGCCGTCAGAAACCAAAGTTCTGGAGGGCCGCTTGGACCTCTGGCCAGCTCTGTCCTTTAAGCGGTTGTAGGAACTACCTAGCCTGATTGACCTTAGACAATAGTCTCCAACAAGGTCTGCAACTGATCTCGGGTGGGCATGGCAGTCTGGGCCCCAACCTGGGTGACGGCATAGGCGGCCACGGCGGTAGCAAAGGCTATGGCTGGCTTCAGGGCCATACCCTCCGCCAGGGCCACCGTCAAACCCCCATTAAAAGCATCCCCTGCTGCCACGGTATCTACCGCCGTGACCGGCAAGGCAGGGTGGTGAAAGTGACCTGCCGGGGTAGCCACCACTACCCCGGCCTCTCCTAATTTGACGATCGCTATCTTCACCCCCCGCTGTCGTAGAGCGTCTGCAGCGAGGAGAGCCGTAGCCCTATCCTCCACCGTAATGTTAGTCAGCTGGCTAGCCTCAATTTGGTTCGGGGTGATCACCTGCAAGCAGGGGTAAAGGGAGACCGGCAGGTCTGCCCTAGCGGGAGCTGGATCAAGAATGACTCGGGTGCCCCGATGATAAGCCAGGGTAGCCGCCCTCACCACAGTGTTGAGGGGCACTTCCAATTGCAGCAACAACCAATCTCCTGGCTGTAATGCATTGGCCAGGGTTGCCAATTCCACTTCCCCCACCTGATCATTGGCACCGGGCACCACCACAATTTGGTTTTGCCCCCTATCATCCACCACGATAGTGGCGACTCCAGTGGCCTGACCAGGAACCACCCTTACCCCTTCAGTCCCCACCCCCACCCTGGTTAAGGATTGAAGTATGCTGCCGCCAAAGCCGTCGTTCCCAACACAGCCAATCATGGCAGTCCTGATACCTAAGCGAGCCGCAGCCACCGCCTGATTTCCCCCTTTACCTCCGGGAATTGTTTCAAACCGTTGACCCAACAAAGTTTCTCCCGGTTGGGGGAGACGCGCAGTACGGCACACCAGGTCCATATTCAGGCTGCCGAGCACATGGATGTTGGCCATCCTCAAACATCCCCATCCACACGGGGATCGAGATTAGAGAGAACGGTAGGGGGGCGATCGCTACTCCAGGCCCACCAGGCAGTTCCACAGTCACCACAGTGGTAAAACTCCTGCCAACGGCGTCGTTTATCCTCGCCGTAGACTGGCGATCTCCGGTTAATCCAAACCGCCTTAGCTTGACGGCTGCCTACTCCACAACGTGGACAGGCAAAACCAGTAGTATGGGTAGCCTGATCAACCCACTCAGGAGGAGTGGCAGAAAAAGGGTCCATAGAGAAACTAAAACTTTTCCAGTTGGTCAAGACGCAACCAGATATTAGGGGTAGGCACATGGCCAAACTTAACCAGGGCATAGTCCTCACGAATTTCCATCACCTCTCCCCGGGTTTCAAATAGATAGGCAGGCCAACGCCCATCACTGGCCGTAGCCTCCAGGCTATTGTCCAACTTCTCGCGCACTGCTCGCACCAGATCTCCGCGTTTTAACGCCACTGCCATCCGCTTTTCTCCCTCGGTTTGAATACCCATATTTTAGGCCCCTGTCACCGTTTCGGCCACTCTGTGGTCATTAGTCCAGGCAAGGAGCTAGATTCTGGTGTAGCGGAGGAGACCGATGGATGCGACGACAACGCGACCAAATTGCGGACCTTCTCGATGCATTAGAAGAAGGCCGTCTCCGTGTTCACCAGATCCAGGGAGGTGACCTTACCGGCCTCCACCCGCACCGGGGTGTAGTGGCCATCCCCCAGAAAGCTGTTTAGGTAGAGACGATCTCCATACTGGGCCAGCAATACGTATTCCCCTGGTGGTAGGCCCACCTGGAATTGGCCGCGATCGTCGCTCTCCACCCAGCCTAGCCGTTGAGGATGGGCTTCTGCCTCCACCACCGGCCAGTCGGGGGAACCTGGGGCCATCAGAGGGGCAGCAAATATCCACACCCGGGTGCGCACCGGTTGGGCGGCCCCCCCCCGGGGCCCCGTCCCCACCCGGGGCATCTGGTTTCCTTTCAGTTCCAAAACCTGTCCCTCAATACCCTGGGGATAGGCGGGTAGGGGCTGCTGATCGGGACTGGTGAGTCCCGGCAAGGAAGGGGTAGTCATAGCGGAACATCCGGGCAGGGTGATTAGGAGCACAGTCAACACCAGGCTACCCACCAACAGGGGCAGGGCCAGGCCAGATCGGTTGAATTCCATGGGAAGGATCAGGATAGCCCCCGGGTAGGCTAGTCGCCTACCCGGGGAGTGGGACCGGGAGCTAGGGGTTGGCCATTAGACCAGGTAGGTAGCGGTGACCATGTCTCGCACCTGGGTATGGGTCAAGCCACCGTTGGCACTCAGCATCAGGGCCACCACGCCGCCGGCGTGGGGAGTAGCCATGAAGGTGCCATTGTAGCTAGCATAGCCATTGTTAGGAACGGTGGAGTAAACATTCACCCCAGGAGCCATCACATGGCGCATGGCGCTGTTGGTGCCGGCCCGGTTAGAGAAGCTGGCGATCCAGCTGGCGCTATCCACCGCACCGATGAAGAGGCCATAGTCCGAGGCGTGGAAGGCCGGGTAGCCGGGCTGGGCCGCCCCTTCATTGCCGGCCGCCATCACTACGATGGAGCCCCGACCGGTGGCATACTGAATCGCCGAGTAAATGTCTGAACTATAGCCACCCCCCAGGCTGAGGTTAATCACCTGGGCGCCGTTATTGGCAGCAGAGCGAATACCATTGGCGACGCTGATGTTGCTACCGCTACCACTGTCGCTCAGCACCTTCACCGCCATAATGCGGGCGTTGTAGGCCACCCCGGTGACCCCGGTACCGTTATTTTCACCGGCGATGGTACCGGCCACATGGGTGCCTTGGCTATTGCCATCGCAGGGATCGTTATCGTTGCCGATAAAGTCCCAACCGCGCACATCGTCAACGTAGCCATTGCCATCGTCGTCAGTGCCGTTGCCGGCGACCTCGCGGGTGTTCACCCACATATTGTCGTTCAAATCAGAGTGGGTGTAGTCCACGCCGGTATTCACCACGGCCACCACAATGCCCTGGCCGGTATAACCCCGGGCCCAGACCTCCGGGTCCTTCACCAGATCATTACCCCAGTTATTACCCCCCCAGGTTGGTCACATCGGAAAAGGGGCTGGCCTGCCCCAGGGCCCGGGCCACGGCGGCGGCGTTGATTAACCTGCATTATTCATGAGGCCTACCAGTAGGCAGTGACTTGGCCCCCGATGAGTCAACTGCAACAGACGCTCAGTATCAACGTCCCAGTGTTGGCGACGACTTGAGTAACGAGGCCAAAAACCGTAGCGAATCGCACA
>JBEIUS010000040.1:0-22158 GCA_040374235.1 Leptolyngbya sp.
AAAGAGAGTCTGAAACTATACCTATTGAGTAGGATAATAACCGCAAAATTCAGTATTTTTATGGGCCCCTGGCGGCAAACTATACCTGAGACAACCCTTTTCAAACAACCTCTAAGGCAGATTTAAGGCAATTTTTCCAGGATGCCTGCTATTGAAGGGTTTGAGCATTCCTATTTCTGCTTTTTAATCAGCCGGTCGCAGGTTCGAATCCTGTCACCAGCTTATTCTGAAACTCCCTGGAATTGCTTCATTCCAGAGGGTTTCACTTTTCAGAGCAAATGCTGCGATCGCTTGTAGCACTGGAAACATGAATTGGTATGGTGCCTTTGCTGCGCAGCCAGGTGTAGGCTATTTCTCCGCAGGGCAGTGAGGTTGCTTTATTCGTTATTCATCCACTCGACGGTCAGTGGAGATTTCTTCTGGCAACGGGTGGGCTATCTTGTAGTTGCGGAGGTAAAGAATCAGGCCAATGGTGGCGATCACCAAGTTCACAGCAAGACCTAGCGCGAGGATTTCGCTTTGACGGGGCGATTACCCTTTCCTGCTGACGCAGCGTGAGCAGGCAGGGCGATGTCGTTTTATTGATAGACTAGCCGATCAGCCAGCGATTTCTACCAGAAACCTTGAGGTCTGTTGGGGCCACTGTCGAGACCCATCTTGACCACTTTCCACCAGAGATCGCCGATGTGGACTGGCTACCAGCGCTCAGAGATCGGGGCTGGATTGTGTTGACCAAGACTGAGATCGCCGCAATTCATCTTCAACGGAAAGGGGGTGGAGGATGAAGGATGCCGCTAGGGCGGCGGTTTCTTCCCGGAGGGGAATCTGGGTCAACACCACCAAATGGTCGGCGGTGAATAGATCGCGAATGTATTGGGAACTGGCACCCGCGTAGGGGGTTTCATAGAAAATTTCGCCAATCCCAGCGGAGATAATTAACTTCAAGCAGGACAGACAGGGTTCTAGGGTGACATAGATACTAGCTCCCGCCGTACTAATGCCATTTTTGGCGGCCTGGGCAATGGCATTGGCCTCAGCGTGGACCGCGCGGGAGGGCAGGATCTTGGAGGCAGAGCACTGACTGAGACCCTCGTAACAGTAGCCCAATTCCGTACAGTGGGCTGATTTCGAGGGCGGGCCATTATAGCCCGTGGCCAGCACCTGGCGGTCCCGGACGATCACCGCCCCCACGGGGAAGGAGAGACAGGTGGAGCGGGTGGCGGCTAGCTTGGCCAACATCAGGAAGTATTCATGCCATGTCGGTCGAACCTGATGATTAACCATGGTGGCGGCTAGGCAAAGGGCTATTGGTCTTGGCTGTAGGGCTGCCCAGCGGCCAGGGCCGCCTTGGCTTTTTGCAACTCTATCCCTAAGTATCCAATATGGTCAGGTTGAATGGCGGGGACGTCCTGGCAAATTTGCCGAATTAGCCGCAGTGGATCCTTATTCTGGTACTCCTGAATCATCTCTCCACTACCGGGGGTGGTACGGCTGACCCTAAGCACCTGGCCTTCCCCAATTTCCACCAGGAAGTTCCCCACCGGATCGCCGTAGTCCCTATGCTTCAGGAGCCTATCGTACTGGTTGGTGATCAGTTTTCCAGCATTCTCCCAACAGTCGTCGTAGATATGGGCGCTTTGACTGATGGTGATCAGGGGCCCGAGGGTGAGGCGGTAGGGCGATCGCTGCTGGATTTGGTCTCGAATGTGGCTCTGCAGGGCCCTCAGCCCAAAGGCATTGGCGGGCCAGGCGGAAAACATGTCATTGCTGCGAAACAGGGCGGTCAGGGTGAGTTTTTCCTCCGTCACCCGTAGCCAAACGTGGTTGAGGCAGGGGCTGCCGCCCATCTCGTGATCCCTGACATCCCAGAGGGACATCACCGCACTGGCAGCGTCAATTTCTCCAATCAGTTTTTCAATCACCTGATCAATCTGATCACGGCCAAACCAGGACCGTAGCCGTTGACCGTAGGTATATTTCACCCCCTCCACCACCGGGGCATCCTCCAAGATTTGGGGGAGATACTCGTTAATAAAGCCGCGATCGCAGGGCAGGTAATTGGGTTCAGGGATATAAAAATCCTCCGGCTCATCGGTAACCACCGCCATCAGGTCAATTAATTCCTGCCATTGGCCATCGTAGCCCGTGGGACGTAGGATACCGGTGGTTTTAATGCGGTGGATAATTTTGACCCAGGTTTCCGCCACCGTCCTGCCTTCAATTCGATGGCCATAGATCTCCCCGGGCATGACAGCGGGGGTATAGGTCTGCATCGGAAACTCCAGGGGCTCGCCCCAGGGAGGCAATGGGACCTGGCTAGCATAGCGCTTGACGGCCTCTACCGCCGCCGTCACCGAGGCCACCTCTTGCCATTCCAGGGATTGGCGTAACTGTTCTAGGGCAAGGGCATCCACCTCGATATCGATATAGCCTTTGACCCTAGACCGGATCACCCAGCAGGCTTGGCCCGTATCACTGGTGCCCCGTTCAAATCCATGGCGGAGGAAATCTACCAGGCACTGCTGAGCGCCGGCATTGCGGTCCTCCCGAGTGGCGTTGAGGACCACCAGAAAGCGGACCTGGGGATTGACCAACAAGTTACGCAGCAAGAAGTTAATCCCCCGGGTGGGGCTATAGAGTTGGCCGACAACGGCAAACTCCTCTGGCTGCAGATGGTTGACGACGGATTTCTTCACCGTCCAGCCGGTAATCACCGCCGTTTGCCCCTGACCGCAGGTGAGCTGTCCAGGCTTGTACTTCGGGTAATAGGCAAAGTCCGTTAATCGGTGGAGGGTGGGGGTCATGGCCATGGTAGGACTGGAGGATTAGGATAGGCAGCTACGACGCAACTCCGTCACCTGGTCCGCCAGGTTTCGCAGCACCTCAGGCATCTCTGGACCGGTCAAAATCACATCCACCTGGGTCGGACGCTGGCCAATAAAGGCCAGCACCTCATCGGCAGGGATCAGGCCGTAGTTGAGGGAAAGACTGATTTCATCCAGAACCACCAGGCCATAACGGCCCTTTTGTACTACAGCTTGGGTGTGCCCCCACAGATCTAAAATTGCCTGACGACTACCAGTGTCAATGGTGGGTCCATGGATGCAGTGGGGCATATCTGCCCTCAGCCAATCCAGATTTTGTCCTAGTTGCATAGGGCGATCGGGGCCTTGACCAATTCCCCCCTTGAGAAACTGCACCACTAGGACTGGCTTACCCTGATCCGCCAGGCGTAGAGCCTGCACCATGACATCGGTGAAGAAGTTGCGATGGAGGGAGGTAAATACCTGCACCACCCCCTCAATGGTTTGTAGAAGCGGGTGGCGAAGGACGGGATTAGGGGAGCCATGGAGGCCGGCAACTTGAAGCTGGGAAACCATTAGGGCGATACGCTGGCTAAGATAAATTCATAACTGGCCTAAATATAGCGTACTTTAGGGGGTATATAGGGCCTAGGACTCTATATGTAACTATAGTTTATTTATACTACGTCCGTTTTGTAAAGCTTAGCAAACATCTTCTCCCCAGAAAATTCCCCTCAAGGAGGTATCGACCTTGATGCTGAGGGGTGTGTAGAACGGCCTCCGGGATTCCGACTTGCCCAAGCGGTTGTTTGAAAAGGGTTACCCCAGGTATAGCTTGCCGCCAAGAGGGCACAAAGGTGTTGGAATCTGAGGATATTATCCTTAATTTCATAGGTATAGTTTGAGACCCCCTTTGGCTTTTCAGACAACCTCTAAGCCTGGCTGGGGGACTACGGTATCCTAAGGAGGTCAATCTGGAGATACCCTATGGCTTGGCAGCGCCCCGATGGTCGTCAACCCGATCAGTTACGTCCCATTACCTTTGAGCGACGGTTTACCAAGTTTGCTGCCGGTTCTGTGCTGACTCGCTGTGGTGATACCCAGGTGTTGTGTACTGTCTGTCTGGAGGAGGGAGTGCCTAAGTTTTTGCAGGGTTCTGGTCGTGGCTGGTTGACCGCCGAGTACCGCATGCTGCCCGGGGCAACTCGCCAACGCCAGGCCCGGGAACTGGGTAAACTATCGGGGCGTACCCAGGAAATTCAGCGGTTGATTGGTCGCAGTTTGCGGTCCACCCTGGACTTTAATCGGTTGGGGGAACGCACCCTGTTGGTGGATGCCGACGTTCTGCAGGCCGATGCGGGCACCCGCACCGCCTCAATTACGGGCGGCTATGTAGCCCTCAGAGATGCCATAGACACCTGGGTGAGTCAGGGCATTTTAGAGGTATCGCCCCTGGTGCATGCCGTAGCGGCGGTTTCCGTGGGACTATTGGGGAACCAGGTTTGTTTAGACCTGAACTACGAGGAAGATGTGGTGGCTGACCTGGACTTTAACCTGGTCATGAATGACCACCTGGCCCTAATCGAGGTGCAGGGCACCGCCGAGGAGGGTAGCTTTAGTCGTCAGCAGATGAACCAGATCCTGGATCTGGGAGAGCTGGGCATTCGGCAATTATTGACGGCTCAACAGCAGGTGGTGCTACCGGTTTAGGGGGGAGCCTGCTGGATAATCGGGCAAATGATGGTCCTTACCTGGGCAGGGTGTCGATCTCCTGGACTAAGCAGGGTTTTTAACCTATGCCTGAGGTGGCTGAGGCTGGCGATCCGCTGGTCAATCTCCCTCAGTTTATCCGTCAAGGTTTTCTCCACTAGGGAACAGGGAAGGTGGCCGCGATCGTAGATTGATAGAATCTGGCCGATCTCCGCCAGGCTCAGGCCAATGGCCTTTGCGTCTTTAATAAACGAGAGCCTGTCTAAACAACTGGGGGAAAACAGGCGAAAGCCTCCCTGGGTGCGGTTGGCTGCTTCAATTAAGCCAATTTCTTCGTAGTACCGGAGGGTCTTAATCGGTAAACCACTGCGACGACTCAGTTCACCAATTTGTAGAAAGGGGGTTTCGGGAAGCAGGCCAGGGGGCGCCATGGCGAGGGAAAACGCGACCTTTGTAGCATAGCGCTTACATTGGCGGTTCCAGTCATATAAACCATAACCCCCCTGCCAATGGCAGAGGGGGAGCTTAATATAGGAGGTTCAGTATAAAGAAATGTTGCAGAAGCAATCAACATAGTTATAATCGCCCCGACAAACTCGAAAAAAAGTGATTCATGAGGACAAATCCGGTGATCCTAATCACCGACAACCGATCTCTCCGACGGAAACGGCGCCAGGGGTGTCAACTTAAACTGGAACGCAAGAATGAATAAGGAATTCATGAGCTAAGCAGATGTCTAGCTTGTGAACTCTGAATTCCGATCCCTGACCTGATCAAATGTCCTGCCTAGCGCTGTTACCCGGTGCCGGTGTGGCTGCGCTAGGATCAGCTCATCATGGCAGGTAGCACTCTCGTCTGAGAACAGAGACAACACTATGGTAGATCGTAAATCCACCTGGGATCCGGGTCGGTTTCTCCAGACCCTGGCTTTCTTTGAGGCCTGTGGTTATTTTAATCCTGTGGTAAGGGGGTTACAACGAATGATAGGGGGTTCTGGTGCTCCTGGGCCTGCCGGCTTTTCTCCCGGTCAAGGCCCTAACTTGTTTGATTTCAGCCAATCTGGTAGCGAGCAGATTGCTTGCTGGGCTGCCCTAGACGATGTTGTCATGGGGGGGGTAAGCCAGAGTCAGTTGGTGCTGATGGAGGGGATGGCACGGTTTAGCGGATTGGTCTCTACCGATAACTCGGGGGGCTTTGCCTCCATTCGCACCCGAAACTTTGATCCTCCCGTGAACCTGTCTGGGTTCCAGGGTCTGGTCCTGCAGCTACGGGGGGATGGTCAACGTTATAAGTTCTTTCTACGGGATAGCCCTGGATGGGATGCCATCGCCTATGGGTACTCCTTCGACACTACCCCCGGAGAATGGTTATCCGTCTCCATCCCTTTCAGTCAACTCACTCCCGTCTTTCGGGCTAAACGTCAACCCCAGGCTCCAGCTCTCAACGCTGCTACTATCTCCTCCTTCCAATTGATGTTGAGTAAGTTTGAATACGACAGGGAACTCAACCCCCACTTCAGACCGGGATCCTTCTGTCTGGATATGGCTATCATTAGGGCCTTCAGCTAGACTTATCTGGGCCGCAGGTCCAGGGCCTATAGCAAATCCTTAGGAGCCGATTCAGGGGAGATGGTTGGGGTATTCGCTGAAGTTGAGGGGGCTAGGGGATCAACCAGAGGTTTAGGGGCTGGTGGGGCCCCTGGAGTGGCAGGGGGAGCAGGAGGTTCCTGTAGACCAAGTTGTTTACGGGCCTGACTTAAGAGATAACTGGTACCAGACTGCACCGTATCTAGCAAAGCCTGTCCTGTGGTCTCCATCGATTGCCCTTCCCCTGGACTGGGGGGCTGGCTACTCAGGTCGTTATACCAGGTGCGGGTATCGCGCCCCAGTTGGACGGAACGGCGGTAAAACCATTCACCTCCAACAAAGGTTAAACAAATCACCAGCCAGATTAACTGGGAGGTTTCTCGCAAAATATCCCAGGTGCGGGTTAGGGTTTGCTGATAGATTTGGGCGGTATCGCCAGCGAATAGAAGTTGCCTGACGATGTTAGCCTGCTGCTTAATTTTATCCATGGGATAGGAGCCTCCGTTGTGTAGGTAGGTTATAGCCAAAGCCCCTGCCTAATTCGGACTCTGGCGATCAAAATTTAGTCTAGGCCCAGGTTATAAGGGAACTCTAAAACCCTCCAAGATTAGCTGTGACGCCAGGGTTAAGCGGGTCTATTCACCCCAAATTTTTGCCAGTACGGCAGCGGGGCTGATCTCCGCCAATCGGTTAGGGCTAGCGGTCAGTATGATCAGGCGATCGCTACTGGGCAGGGCGGCGGGGTGGGTGTTGCTGTTCAACCCTACCGCGTAGACCTGGAGAGCCTGGGCTAGCAACAGGGGATAACTGTTTACCGCCACCAGCAGGTTAGCCCCAGCGATCAGGGCCGCCAACTGGCCCAGGCCGTCCGGGGTGATCACGGTCAGATTAGGGACGGATTGTTGAATAGCGACGATTTCCGCCATAGCCTCTGGTGTTTGCAGCAACACCGGGGGTAAATCCGGTTGGCGTTGTTGAAAGTCTTTTAGAATGGTGACCCAACTGGCGGTGGGGTAGGTGTCGCCGTTCGTGGTGGGACCAGGGTATACAGCGACGTAGCCCTGACGGAGACCCGCCTCCTGACGGAGACCTTCGACGGCGGTCAGATCGGCCTGGGTCAGGCTGAGGTTGGGGGATGGCAGAGGACCGGATAGGTGCAGGGCGTCTAAAAAGCCCTGGTAGGGTTGATCGGGCTGGTGGGGTACGGTGGTGGTGAGAAAGAGGCCGTTGCCGCCCCCCGGATAGCCAATCCGGGTGGGAATACCGCTGAGCCACAACAACAAACCCAGGGACCAGGACTCGGTGAGGGTGACTACCGCTTCGTATTCCCGGTCCCTCAGGATCCCCAGCAGGTTAGCCCAGTCCGCCGGGCTATTGGCCGCTTGGAAATTGTAGGGGATGATCTCGGTGGCTACCGGTGTCAACCCATAGGCAGGCTTAACCCGAGGATCCGCCACCACAGCGATCTCTGCTCCCTTCAACCCCTCCTTAATTTGATGCAGCACAGGGAGAAACTCCAGTTGGCGTTCAATCCCCCCCGGAACCAGAGCCAGTACCCGCATAATTACCGTCCTTGCTTCTTCGCAAGCTATTGTAGTGGAACCTAACTCAAATTTTGGCAATATCTAGTCATCGAGGCAAATTATAACGTTGGCCAGAACCCTAAAGACAGAGTTCATGGATCACCCCTTATCTCATGACTGACAAATCGGTCTCGTGCTGTGATAAACAAAAAGCTAAGATTGGGTGGCCTTATGATGTACCCCATTTCACCTGAGCGGTTCTAGGCACCCTCACCGAGATCTACTCTGTTACCGGTGACTACTGTTTTAAATCTTCCCACAATTGCCAGACAATCCAAGGGTAAGGCCAGGGTATAGGGAGTAAACTATGACATCAGTTCATCTTTTAATTCCGGCGGCCGGTTCAGGGCGGCGCATGGGTAGTGATCGCAACAAATTACTCCTCCCTTTGCTTGGGCGACCGATTATCGCCTGGACCCTGCTGGCGGCGGAGTCGGCAGCAGCCGTCGGTTGGATTGGGCTGATCTGCCAGCCCCAGGATCAACCCGATCTCAGGCATCTAGTGACTACCCTCGCCTTGAGTAAGCCGGTTCAATTTATCACCGGTGGTGTGAGTCGGCAAGAGTCGGTTTACTTTGGCCTCCAGGCCTTGCCCGGGGCCGCTACCCAGGTGTTAATTCATGACGGAGCCCGTTGCCTAGCCACCGCTGACCTGTTTAACCGCTGCGCAGTAGCCCTGGCTACCCATCAGGGATTGATTGCTGCGGTGCCGGTAAAGGACACGATTAAGGTGGTGGACAGCGATCGCAAAATCGCCACTACTCCGGAACGGGAACATCTGTGGGCAGCTCAGACGCCCCAGGGGTTTAACGTTGAGCTGCTCAAACAGTGCCACAATCAGGCCCTGACCCAGGGTTGGAGCGTCACCGACGACGCCGCCCTATTTGAGAAATGTCAGTTACCGGTCCATATCGTATCTGGAGAGGAAACTAATCTGAAGGTCACCACGCCGGTGGACCTGTCTATTGCAGAATTTATCCTGCGACAGCGACGGGAAGACTCGGTAGGTTAGGCGTTAGAGTAGCAACCCCTACCTCAAGGCGGGCTAATCAGGGCAAACCTCTTACAGGTCACCGCCCCGCAAAAATAGTAGAAATACAATGGTGGGGCCAGCAATGACGATCATGGCCAACATCGTTAACTGGGCAATTAGCTCAAAGTTAATATTACTTAAAAAGCTCATGGAACCTCCCAACACAGACCTGACTAAGTTATCCGTGGTTTATTTTACCCGTTCCCAGGGAGTATAGTTTAAATGACTTTACAAAATTCTAAGGCAAGGGACTTGCCCGCCGAATCTATGGCCGCCTGGCAATGTGTCAAGTTCTGCGGAGCCTGTTGCTACCTGGCTCCCACGGAACGTCCAGATTTGGAAGACTACCTGACCCCTGAGCAGTTAGCCCTGTACCTGTGTTTAGTGGGGCCAGAGGGCTGGTGCATCCACTACGATGATCAGCAGCGGATCTGTACCATCTACGATCAGCGTCCCGATTTTTGCCGGGTAACCCCCGCCACCTTTAAGGCGATGTTTGACATTGAACCCGAGGATCTGGATGGGTTTGCTACGGAGTGCTGTCAAGAGCACATTAGCGATCTCTACGGTGAGGATAGCTCGGAGTTAGACCGGTTTAACCAGGCGGTGGGGCTTTGAGGTATAACTGGGTCGATGGCCTGGGGTTACGGGCCCCGGTACCTAGCCTATGGCGTTTGTTACGGTGAGCCCCATCGTGTCTAGTCCTGCTTCTGAACAGTCTTCTCGTGCTGAGATCCCCAGCCATTTTTGGCGGGTGTTTAGCTCCACCTTTATTACCATTTTTTTAGCAGAGTTGGGTGATAAGACCCAGGTGACCACCCTGCTGATCAGTGCCCAGTCCGACTCCCCCTGGGTGGTGTTTTTAGGGGCAGGGGCGGCGCTGGTGACCACCAGCCTGTTGGGGGTTTGGGTAGGGCAGTGGTTGGCCCGCCGGGTCTCACCCCAAACCCTGGATACGGCCGCGGGTATCCTCCTACTGGTGATTACCCTGGGTTTACTCTGGGATATTGCCAGCCTTTAGTCTTCGGTCCGTTGGTTTTTTGTTGTTTCACTTTCTTTGGCTTTCTTCCCATGGACTGGAACCTGCTTGCCCTCAGCTTTGCGGCGGTATTTGTTTCCGAACTTGGGGACAAAAGTCAACTAGCGGCTATTGCCCTGGGGGGCAAGTCCCAGTCTCCCAGGGCCGTGTTTTTAGGCACGGCGGTGGCCCTGTTGTTAGCCAGTTTTTTAGGGGTGGTCCTGGGGGAGGGGACGGCCCACATCCTGCCAGAACGGTTGGTCAAAGGAGTGGCCGCGGTGGGCTTTGCCCTCCTGGCGGTGCGTTTACTGTGGCCAGGTCCCAGGGTTTAGGTTGACCGGCCAGCCGTTGGTCTGGGTTTGAAGCGGGTTCTGGTTGGTTGTAGTTTTACGACTTACATACGACTTACAGTAGAGTGAAGGCGAGGCAACTGATGGGGATGGCATCGCGACGGCATGATTTCTGGCTACGTGCTGATACTGGCGGTTTTGCTCTTAGGGGGGGGGATTGCCACCCTGGGGGACCGGATTGGTATGCGGGTAGGCAAGGCTCGGCTCAGCTTATTCAAGCTACGTCCCCGCCAGACCGCTACCCTGGTGAGTATTGTCACCGGCAGTGTGATCTCCGCTTCCACCCTGGGAATTTTATTCGCCATCAGTAGCCAGTTACGCACGGGGCTGTTTGAGCTGGGCAAAATTCAGGATGATCTGGCCAGCGCCCAGCGGCAGTTAACCCAGGCCCTCAGGGATCAGGACCAGGCTAAGGCCGATTCCCTATCCGCCAGCCAGGAGCGGCAGCGGGCTCTGGCTCGGTTAGCGGAGGTTAACCAGTCCCTACGGGCGGCGGTGGATCAGCGCGCCCAGACTCAGCAGCAGTTAGCCCAAACCCGCCAACAGCTGTCCATGGTGTCCCAACAGGCCCAGTCTCTCCGTCAGGCTACCCAGGTGCTGCGTACAGAGCGAGATCGCCTGCAACAGCAGCAGGCTACCATTACGGCCCAAATCGCTAGTCGGGACCGGGCGATTAGCCAGTTGGATCAGACCATCGCTGAGCGCGATCGCCAGATTGCCGACCGGGAGAAACGTTTGGCTGACCTAGAGGCCCAGCAGGGGCTACTAGAGGAACGGGTGGCTGAGCTGCAAACCCAGTACCAGGGTTTATTTCGCGGCAACATTGCCCTCGGTCGCAACCAGGAGTTGCTATACGGGGTGGTCAAGGTGGATGGGCTGGAGGAGGCCACGACCGTAGTTAACCAGTTTATGGTCGAGGCCAACCGTCGGGCGATTCAGGCCATTGCTCCAGGCCGTCCCGCCGATCAGCAGGTGATTCTCGTATCTAGACGGGAGGTGGAACGCCTGATTAACCGCCTGGCCAGCGGCCAGGAATATGTGGTGCGGCTCCTGTCCGCAGCCAACTATGTTACCGGTGAGCCCTGTGTACTCCAGGGGGAGGCACCCTGTATTCAGGTGTTCCTGGATGTCACCCTGAATCAACGGGTTTATCCTCCGGCGGAGGTTCTGGCCACCATTGCCTTAGACAGCGTGCCTCGCCAGGATCGGGATCTGGTGGAAAGTCTAAACGTCCTGATCGCCTCAGCCCAGTTTAGAGCCCGACAAAATGGTGTGGTGGATGATAAGGTGCTGGTAGCCGATAACCGCACCGAAACCCTACTGAGTTTCCTGAACGCAGTTAAGCAAGCGGATCGCCCCCTGGAACTGCAGGCGGTCACCGCCAGGGAGATCTACACGGCGGGCCCCCTCAACCTGAATATCCTGGCCCTGGACCAGGGCACGGTCTTGTTTAGCACAACGGACTTTATTTTGCCGAGCACCAAATAAACCTTACCTAGGCCAAAACCATCCTTTCCCCTTCTGCCCGAGGACAAAGGGCTGGGGGATCAGGGTCTTGAGGATACTTCGATTGCCAAGTTAGAGGGTGTATACACTAAATCTTCCCTGGCCCGGAAATCAGTAGGCATCGTTGACAGACTTCATAAAACTTATATTTATCAAAATCAGGCCCTATATTCTTTGGCTTATACTCTGCGAAGTCATGGAAAATCCGGCTTTCTAGTAGTTTACTCGCTCGCCGATGGCCACCTTCCTTCTCCTCTCGCAACAATCCATCAAATTACTTAATAAAATTCTCATGAAGAGGGTGATAGGATTTTTTTTACTAGGTTATAAGCTTTTCTTCATCATTATTTTTCGTCATTTTCCTGGAGACCATAGCCATGTCTGAAAAATCCGTTGGTATCAAGCCTGACACCCGAAACCATAAGGGGTTTTTTGTTCAAGATGGTGACTACAATCTGATCAGCATTGAAGATTCTGGATGGGCTCTGATCTGTGTCGATGAAGCGGTCTGTCACTATGTTGATCCCGACAATCTGCTCCTGTCCGACGATGAAGAATAGGTAAAGCGTTGGCAGTGAATTGACAAGCTGGACTGGGTTATTATCCCCAGTCCGGCTTGCCTAAGTAGTAAGTCCTCTGGGCTTTGGATTGCTACCGCTCTGAGAGGTTGTTTGAAAAGGATTGTCCCAGGTACAGTTCGCCGTTAGGGGTCCGTAAAAATACTGAATTTTGCAGTTATTATCCTGCTCAATAGGTATAGTTTTAGACTCTCTTTGGCTTTTCAAACAATCTCTGATGCAGTAGCTCAGGATTTAGGTCAGACTTTGCCTACCCCCTTAGGCCTGGCGTCGTCTATCTAAACCCATAAATTAAATCGGGATAGACTGTTTTCCATAAGATCTGGCAATTGTGTGGCCAGGTCCACCGCAGTGGTAAAAGCAAGACGATTGGCGGATGGTAGATCAAAGGGGTACTGTCCTGGCATGTCGGCCCGTTCCATCTGGACAAGGAGAATTTGCTCAGGGGCTTTAGCCTGTAAGGCGTAGCCCATTTCCACGCAAACCTGGGGGCTGGGAATGATGGTTTGACGCTCTCCAGGAACAGTGCTGATGGCAGTGCCATCGGCAACAAAGAGGAGGGACTTGCGAATTTTACGGGTCAGCCTGCTATTTAGTCGGGTGGGGCCATCACTGAGGCGGTGGGATAATTCTAGACTGAGGTTAACCCGAGACTTGCGATTGATATTAGCCAGGACCTTGGTCAGTTCTGCCTGCAGCATTTCCGCTGCCAGGTTATAGTCAGTTTGATAGCAGAAGTAAATAATCGGGTCCAGATGGGCCATCACCTCCTGCTTGGTGAAGTAGATTTCGTGGCTAATCAGGTCAATGTTTGCGATCGCATAGCCACCACTACCCTCGATATAAAACTCGACGGTCTCCCCATCCAGGTAACGCTGAAACCAAGGACTCTGGCGTACCTGCTCACTATCCTCGAGGAAGTCCGCCCGTAGGGCGGATTTGAGTAAGCTGTTTTTACTCAATCGCAGATCGTGGGGTCGATTCTCAAGCTGTCGCAGGGGCTCGTAGGCTTCCAGGTACCAGGCTTTCAGGGCAATAATGGCCATTGCAGCATTCTCCTTGGGTCACCTACTTAGGGATTGATTTTACTCGCTTGATTTTACGCTCGATCTGGCGATAGCGATCAGCCCAGGGAAACAGTTGCTTTATGGGTAGCAGGTTATTAGAACTGTCGTAAAAATCGCAGGTCGCTAGAGTAAAGACGACGAATATCGTCAATTTGGTGCTGTACCATAGCCAGCCGTTCTACCCCCAGACCAGCGGCAAAGCCACTGTAGATGTCGGGGTCGTAGCCTACCGCCTGCAGCACGTTGGGATCAATCATGCCACAGCCAAGCACCTCTAGCCACTGGCCCTGCCACTGCACATCCACCTCAGCGGAGGGTTCGGTAAAGGGGAAATAGCTGGGCCGAAATCGCACGGGAATTTCCCCGTAGAGAGCTTCGAGAAAAACCTTGATGGTACCCCGTAGATCGGTGAAACTAATATTAGTGTCAACGGCAAAAAACTCAATTTGATGAAAAACCGCCGCATGGGTGGCATCCACTGTGTCCCGTCGGTAGCAACGCCCAATGGCCACGGTGCGTAGCGGTGGTTGGTGGGCCTGCATGTAGCGAATCTGGACGTTAGAGGTGTGAGTTCGCATCAGATCGCCGTTGGGCAGGTAGAGGGTATCCTGCATATCTCGGGCGGGATGGTCGGGTAAAAAATTAAGGGCCTCAAAGTTGTAGTAGTCCGTTTCTATCTCTTGGCCACTGGCCACGGTGTAGCCCAATCCCCCGAACATATCAACAATCCGATCGATGATGCTATTGATTGGGTGGATCCGTCCCTGGGGTTGAAATACCCCGGGCATGGTCACATCTAGCTCTTCAGCCTGCAACTGGGCCTCGATCTGGCTGGCCATCAGGGTGACCTTAGACTGGTCCAGTTGGGATTGGATGGTTTCCTTCACCTGATTGACCAGGGCACCAAGCCGGGGTCGGTCGGCGGCGGCAAGCTTACCCATCCCTCCCAGAATTTGGGACAGTTGGCCCTTTTTACCCAGGTAACTGATCCGCAGTTGCTCCAGGGCCTCTAGACTGCTAGCATCAGCGATCGCCTGCTGGGCGGCTTGCTGTAGAACGGTGAGGTCGGTTTCTAAGGATGGGGGCACGCTGGTCATCCGGGATGGAAGGGATAGGTGTATGGTAGGAGACAGGCTGCCATGGGGGTGTCAAGTAAAAAGACTGGCATGCAGCTTGACCTATTTTAATGCGGTAGGGGTTTAGTGCGGTAGGACGCCAGCCATGAAGAAGATTTTAATTAGTAACGATGACGGCATTTTTGCCCAGGGAATGCGCACCCTGGCCACCACCCTGGCTGCTGCAGGTCACCAGGTGACGGTGGTCTGCCCTGATCGGGAGCGATCGGCCACGGGCCACGGGTTGACCATGCACAAACCGATTCGGGCGGAGGCGATCGAGGAGGTTTTTCCAGCGGAAATTCGGGCCTGGAGTTGTTCTGGTACGCCCTCCGACTGTGTCAAGTTAGCCCTAGGGGCCTTAATGGATACTCCCCCCGACGTGGTGGTTTCCGGCATTAACCACGGGGCTAATTTAGGTACGGATGTGCTCTATTCCGGCACGGTTTCTGCGGCTATGGAGGGCGCCATTGAAGGTATTCCAGCTCTAGCAGTTAGTCTCACCAGTTTTACCCAGCGGCGGTTTGAACCCGCCGCCCAGTTTATTGTCTCCCTGTTAGCCAGCCAGCATTGGTTTCCCCTACCCCAGGCCCTGTTACTTAATATCAATGTGCCGCCCTTAGCCAGTGCTGACATTAAGGGCGTTAAGCTGACCCAGCAGGGGGTGCGACGCTATTTTGATCAATTTGAAAAACGTTTGGATCCCCGCGGTAAAACCTACTATTGGTTGGCGGGGGAGATATTGGAGGATATGGAGGACCCCAACGCCCACCAGCGGTGGCCCGATCAGCTCAGGCAAACCCTAGCTGCTATTCCCACCGATGTTCAGGCGATTCACCAGGGCTATATTTCGATTACCCCTCTACAGTACAACCTGACGGCGGTCACCCACCTGGCTAACCTGAGCCAGTGGTCCCTACCCGATCCTCCCCAGGACTCAGATCACCGACGGTAGTGGTGCGATCGCTTAGAATAAAAATGCCGATTATCGGCGATCAGGGTTGACGCCTACCATCTAGTTCCTTCACTACGATGCGTATACAGCGTACATATTCATGGTCGAGCTCACCCAACGGTTTTTAGTTCGGTTTTGGGGCGTTCGCGGTAGTATTCCTTCTCCTGGGCCACAGACAGTGCGCTATGGCGGTAATACTTCCTGCGTAGAAATGTTAATAGGTGGTCAGCGCCTGATCTTTGATGGCGGCACAGGGATTCGTCAACTGGGTCTTTCCCTTATGGATCAGATGCCCGTGGATGCAGCCATCTTTTTTAGCCACTCCCATTGGGACCACATTCAGGGCTTTCCCTTTTTTACCCCAGCCTTTGTACCCGGTAACTGTTTCCATATCTACGGAGCCATTACCTCCAACGGGTTTACCATTGAGCAACGCCTCAACGATCAAATGTTACACCCTAATTTTCCGGTTCCCCTGCGGGTAATGGGCGCTAATCTGAAGTTTTGCGATTTTGACATTGGCGCTACCTTGTGTCTAGGGGAGATTACCATTCAAAATTTGCCCCTCAACCATCCTGGGGAGGCGGTGGGCTACCGGGTAAGTTGGCACGGTAAGAGTGTTGCCTATATTACCGACACCGAACACTTTCCTGATCGCTTTGATCCAAATGTGCTCAATTTGGCTCAAGACGCTGACCTGATGATTTACGACGCCACGTATAGTGATGAGGAATACTACCATCCCCACGCCAATAGGATCGGTTGGGGCCATTCTACCTGGCAAGAGGCTGTGAAGGTGGCCCAGGCTGCTAAGGTTAAACAATTAGTCATTTTTCACCACGACCCCTCCCATACCGATGATTTTATGGATCAGGTGGCAAGTCAGGCCGCTACCGCCCTACCTGGCACAGTCGTAGCCCAGGAGGGTATGGAAATCTGCTTAAGTTAATAATAAAAACCGGGTAAGGCACTACCATTGGTCAGCAATAACTAAACCAATGTCCTGAGGCCCTACCCGGTATTAGCTTTTGGAGCACACGCGAGTCTACAGGTTTAATGTTGAAGGAGCTAGAAATAACCCCTGAGGGGTGAAGTCTAGCCCATCAACCATAGATTTATGATGGACTACACGGGTCTATCCGCCAATACATGAAAGTTCTGAAAAGTTCTGGACTTATCTTGAGTTGCTGAGCTGGTTGGCTAAGTCCCGTCCTTTGTAAGGCTAGGGGCTGGTCCTGGCTGGCATCGTGAGACTATCTGAATCGAGAACCGCTATAGCCTTCGCCCAAACTAGGCGGTAGATAACGTTTAATAACGTTTCTGACTACTCTATTTACCTCTGGGCTAGGCTAGATTCAAGCGTCTAGGTCTGATTGGGTTATGCTGGTTATACTTTTAATTTTTTTAGTGGGTTTGGCACCGGCTTGCATTTCGGCTTGGTATACTTGGGCTGCTGACCGTTCGGCTAAGGGATTTGGAAGCCGAGTCACTCCAGCCTATGAACGGGTGGCCATGTTTCAACCCTTTGGCAATCAAGGTGATCTAAACTACGTGGATGGCTTAGGCTACATGATCGGTGATATCACCTGTGACTTAAACGCCCACTCTCCCTATTTGCGTTGTGCCGCCAATCCCATCGGTCCCTGTGATGGCTGTCAATCCTATAGTCCAAAAATCTTTGATCGCCAGGTTTAGGTGATAGCCCTAGTACTAGGTGAGATAGAAGGTTAACCCAGGCTTTGGTTGAATTGCTCAACCCTGTCCTCAGGGTTCTCACCAGGGCCATTAACGATCACCTAAGCCCCTATCCCCCCCCGACAATTGTGACGATTTCCAGCTTATCGTTTGGGTGAAGGCGTGTAGTAGCCCATAGTTGGCGGTGTAGAATTTCTCCGTTGTACTCCAGGGCAATCAAGCGAGGGTTTAAACCCAAGTATTCCAGGAAGGCTGGCAGGAGCGTTCCGGCTGGGCAAGATTTCGTTTCTCCGTTTACCTGAATGCAGATCGAGTCAATGCCTGGATTAGTCATAGGGTTTGCCATAACGTGTCAAGGAAACGAATAGTAAGTCCTGACTCAATCCTAGCAATCAACTCCCAAGCTCGGTTAAGGAGGGCTAGCCGCTATAACCCTAGCCATTTATAAGATAGCGGAGGCGAGCTAGAATATTTACCTAGACTTCGCCTTGTTCGAATAACCCTGCCCAAACCGTTGTGTCCAAAGCTGGATATGACTAGACCTATCGCCCTAGGCCAAGTCTCGATCCTGGGCATGGAAGGCACGGTGGTGATGAGTTTGAGCTACAAAATATTGGGCGATCAGGGTGGGGTTTTCCGCTGTCATCACCGCTCGGACCACTGCTACCCGTTCCGCCCCTGCCGCCAGTACCGCCGTCAGGTTCTCGGTATCGATGCCGCCGATCGCAAACCAGGGTACGGAGGCATGGGCAGCGGCGTAGCCCACGTACTCTAACCCCGCCGCCGCCTTGCCGGGCTTGGTGGGCGTACTATAGACCGGGCCCACCCCAATATAGTCGGCTCCCTCCGCCAGGGCCCGCTCCATCTCCTCGGGGTTGGTGGTGGAGCGACCAATAATCCGTTGACTGCCCAGGAGTTGGCGAGCTACGGCAATGGGTAGATCGGTTTGGCCTAAATGTACCCCGTCCGCCTCCACCGCCAGGGCCAGGTCTACCCGGTCATTCACTAGAAACAGGGCATTGTAGCGGCGGCAGAGCTGCTTCAGCTGTTGGGCTAACTCCAGGCGCATAGCGTCTTCCCGGTCCTTATCTCGGTATTGGACGATGGCAATCCCCCCCTGCAGGGCCGCTTCTACCACCTGGAGAAGGTTGTCCTGGGGGGAGGTCACCAGGTAGGTAAGGGCTTGCTGCAATTGCCCTTGACGGTGGCTGCCCAGGAGGGCGCTCTCCAGGGTGTAGGTCTGGTAGCGCAGGTCTTTGCAACTCTCGGCAAAGTCAGACCGATAGAGCTTACCGTATTCCTCCAGCACCCGCAGGGCCTCCTGGGTGCGACAAAAGTTGGCCTGGAGCACGGCAACAATGCCAGACCGTTCCTGTTCCTGGGGATGGGTGAGGCTAGTTCCCGGATCCCCAGGGGTATCCCGGGCCAGTCGTAGTTCCGGGCTATGCCATTGGGCCAGGGTTTGCCGCAGGCTCTTTAACTGGGCGGTGTAGGCCTGATGATTCAGGCCAAAGCGGCACCACTCCTCGATAATCCGTAGTCCTTCCCGGGCCCGGTCCAGGTTGGCATCTAAGATCCGATAGACCACCCGATCGGCGCGGCTGGCGGGGTCGGGTAGAGATGAACTTGGGACGGTAAGCGGGTGATCCATGACGACTTGGGGTAGGTGGGTTGGTTTATAACCTTGACCGGCCCGCTGAGGACAGAATGGATTGGTCAAGGCCAAGGCTGGCTAGATGTTCTGGCCCGCCTCCGTCGGGCTATGGCTATAACTTTGGCCAGAAGCCTAAGGACAGGATTAATCAATAAAAAGCAAAGGCTGGGTAGACATGCGGGCTCGCCTCAGCTCGACGGATGACGATGGCAAGTTGCAGGGTAGGGTTAGGGCTTACCTCATGCTTCCTATTCTACCGCCAGGTGTTGTCGAGCTTTTATCTTCCATGGGGTGGTTAGTGGGAGAACGATGGTGCTGATGGGTATCGGGTCTGCTGGGGGTTTGATTTTCCTCTCATGGCCGAACCTAGCCTTTCAGGGTTGACCGATCGCCAAAACCGCATTCTGGCCACCAAAGCCAAACCCCAAACATAGGGTGGTGCGCACCAGGGCTGACTGGGCCTCCGTAACCAGGGCGGGGTAGACAGCCTTCCCCTGTAAACCCGTGTTGGGGGGTAACCGCTGATGGCGCAGGGCCAGACAACAGAGGCTGGCGCCGATCGCCCCCGAGGCCCCCAGGGTATGGCCGGTAGCCCCCTTGGTGGAACTCAGGGGGGGGTGGTGGGGCAGCAGGGCGCTAACCAGTTCCGCCTCATGACCATCGTTGAGCCGGGTGCCAGTGCCATGGGCATGGACGTAATCAATTGCCCTGGGGTTGAGTTTAGCCCGCTGTAGACAGGCGATCAGGGCGGATCGGCTGGCCCCCTGGTCGAGGTCCGGGGCGGTGATATGGTGGGCATCGGCCCGTAACCCCGCCCCCAGAATCCGACCGTAGGGGTTCACCCCCGCCCGCTGCCGGATGGAGGCCTCCGACTCCAGCATCAGCACCGCCGCCCCTTCCCCCAGAGCTAACCCCTGGCGTTGCTCAGAAAAGGGATAGCAGCCCTCGGCGGCCAGGGCCCCTAGTTGTTCAAAGCCCGCCAGGGTGAGGGGAGTGATGGGGGCCTCCGCCGCCCCTACCAGCACCCGATCGCACTGCCCCCTACGGATCAGCTCGGCCCCCTGGAAAATTGCCCAGAGGCCGGTGGCGCAGGCGGCCATGGGGGCCAGCAGGGGGCCAGTGGCGCCGAGCTGTTGGGCAATGGCGATCGCCGCCTGACCAGGCAGAAGGGTTAACCAATCCGGGCTATCCGACAGATGGTGGTGGGTTAACCAAGTCCGGGTGACCCCTTCTAAAGCCCCTTGAAACCCCCGACTCGACCCGATCACCACCCCACAGTCCAGCAGCGGTGGGGTCAGGCCTGCCTCCTCAAGCGCCTCTCCCACGGCGGGTTGTAGCAAACTCAGCAGGGGGGGCGGGTGCTGTTCCCACCAGGGCCAGGGGACGGCCTGGCAACTCGGCGAAGGGTTGTTGGGCCACCAAGGCAGACTGACCCGCCAATAGTGCTGCCCAGGTAGTAGACCGGCAAGGCCCCAGGGCGGTCACCAGCCCCAGGCCCGTCACAAACACCTCTGGACTAGTTGATTTTGAGTTGCTCAAGACCCTTGACAACCCGTGCTGACTCAATCCGATCTCCCTGTTGAATGGCGTCTACCACCTCCATACCCTGGGTGACATAGCCAAATACCGCATAGTTACCATCCAGGAAGGGTAGATCGGCCAGGGTGATATAGAACTGGGAGGAGGCGGAATCCGGTGCCTGCGATCGGGCCATGGCGATCGCCCCGCGGCGATGGGTAAGGGCGGGGGGAGCACTTACCTTCGCCTCCTCTAGGGTTTGACCATAGACCGGTTGGTCTGCCCCTGTCGGTTTGATCTCTAGAGGAATATAGCGGGGCATTTTGGTTTCAGGGTCAATAAAGCTGCCCGTACCCAACTGCTGGGGTGGAAAATTAACATCCTGACTTTGGGGATCGCCCCCCTGCACCACAAAGGGCTGGGGATCTCGCACCACCCGGTGAAAGGCCAGACCGTTATAAACCCCACGGTTAACCAGGTCGACAAAGTTACCCGCGGTGATGGGGGCCTGGCTACCATCAACCTCGATCACAATGGGGGAGCCCTTCACCACCAACTCCACCGTTGCTGGCCCTGTCAGGACCGGTAAACCGAGGGAGGTGGGATCCAGGGTGGAGGTGGGGGCCACTCCCGAGTCAAGGGGGGCTTCCGGAGTTGAGGGGGCAACGGGGGCGGAGCCAGTGCATCCACTTAACCACAGGGTTACTAGGGTGACCAGGGTGAGAGTAAACAAACGCATGTTCAATCCGGGAAATGGAAAAATGGCAGTTAG
Organism: Leptolyngbya sp.; assembly: GCA_040374235.1. Classification (GTDB taxonomy): domain Bacteria; phylum Cyanobacteriota; class Cyanobacteriia; order Phormidesmidales; family Phormidesmidaceae; genus Nodosilinea. The sequence continues at coordinate 20,945 of JBEIUS010000040.1, forward strand.
CAGGTCTCCCATCATAGAGGAATCGGCCCCTACTTGAGTTGGTTTTACAGCCCTTCCAGGGGTACCTGCAGGAAACGGGCTAACTCCGCTCCCTGGTTTTCCAACTCTGACAGGGGAATGGGTTGACCCACGGGGGTTAGGGGAATGTCTGGGCGACCCTTCAACCTCAGGTAAAGGGATCGACGGGGGTTGAGACCCTCCTTGATGTCTACCCGAATAGCGGTGACCTCCTCTAGGGGCTGTTCGATGGCAATGCGGCGGTTCTTACCCAGAAAACCGGTGCGCACAATACGCACCTGATTATTAGCCCGATCAAACTCGTTATAGCCCCCCCCGACATCCAGGGTAATAATCACCCAGAGGTAAAGGGCTAAGACCATAGCCGCTAGACCGTAAAACCCCATGGCGATCCCCTGGGGAATGAAAACCAGTTGGGTGGGGTCGGCAAAGGGTAGCAGGTTCATCTGGAGGTAGCTGGATAGGCCCGCCAACCAAAAGCCCAGACCACCCAGGGTGAGGACAACGGCCCAGAAAATATTGCTGAGACGACGGGCCCCCAGGACTGGACGCTTTAGATACTGGGGCTGAGTAGAGGAGGGAGATGCTGTCATAGGGGATGAGGGGATAGGTCTGCCAGTGATTTATCTATGGTTAGAATATAGAAGTCTCTTGCTGAGAAGTTACGTATCAGATTGTAAAAAAAAGGAACACTCCTTATCATAAAGAGAAACCTGTCATTTCTGAAGTCATGCTTCAGAAGCTGTTGGGTAAAACTCGGGTAAGGATCGGCGTCCTAGGAAAGATTTATCCTCCTTGTGGCTCTAATATCTGGAATACTTATACCTATACCCTTACCCTGAGGCTAGGCTTTTTGCTGTCCTTGAATTTGGAGTCAGCAGAGTCTAAACCCAGACAGACTGGATGTCATATTTAAAGAGGATTTGACATGACCATAGCAATGGGGCGTGCGCAAGCTCAGCGAGGATGGTTCGACGTCCTTGACGACTGGCTGAAGCGCGATCGCTTTGTATTCGTTGGTTGGTCCGGTATTTTGCTATTTCCCTGCGCCTACCTGGCGGTGGGGGGTTGGCTGACCGGCACCACCTTTGTCACCTCCTGGTACACCCACGGCCTCGCGTCGTCCTACCTGGAGGGTTGTAACTTTCTGACCGTAGCGGTGTCGACTCCGGCCAACAGCATGGGGCACTCCCTGC
>JBEIUS010000005.1:0-44366 GCA_040374235.1 Leptolyngbya sp.
CTGGACACCCGCACACTTCTCGGCCTCGGTCGGTGGCGCACCGATAGAGGTTTTGAAGCGCTATATTCAAGACCAAGAAAAGCCGCCCTAAAAGGGCCGGGCTTGTATCCCATTATTTTTGGTCAAGAAGCCAAAGGATTTGCTCGAATACGTCATTGTCCACGAAATGGCCCACCTGCTGGAGCCAACCCATAGCGATCGCTTCGTTAGTATTCTAGATAGCCACTACCCCCACTGGCGCGAAGCCCGTGCCGAACTGAATGAACTGCCCCTGAGTGCCGAATCCTGGCCAGAATGGTGCCACACACCAAATCAAGACAATTAGCAGCAAGATTCTTCGCGTCCACCCCCAACCCTCCGCCATAGCGCCTAATCTGCCTCAGGGCGGCCCAAGAGCCGGTGCCCCAGGCATACTAGGAGCGATGAACCCGTCCCCAAGGTCTGCCGGTGCCCAAAGGATGGGGCCAACGAAATAGTATTAAGATTAGTCGATTGACCTTAACTGGACCTTTAGCTAGGCTAAGATTAGCCAGCTAATCTTGCCGTTATGCTTGAAATCGCAAAAAACGACATTATCTCCCGCCTTCGATTTGATAACACCTGGTGGGATGCAGGCAAGACAGGGAAGATCCCCTATGAGGAGGCGCCTCGACGAAAGTACTTTGAGCCTTTCTCCCAGAATATTTTAGATACCAGCGTGCGTCGAGCAATTGTTTTGATGGGGCCAAGACGGGTGGGCAAGACCGTCATGATCTATCACAGCGTTCGTATGCTTTTAGATGCTGGCATTGAGGCGGAAAATATTTTGTATGTGTCTCTTGAAACGCCCATCTACACCGGCCTAGCCTTAGAGCGCATCCTCAATTACTTTCAAGAGGTATTCAGCCATGAACGGAATTCAAGATTATTTGTTTTCTTTGATGAGATTCAGTACTTGCGTGAGTGGGAGATCCATCTTAAATCCCTGGTTGATTCCTTTCCGACCTACCGCTTCATTGCCACTGGTTCTGCTGCTGCAGCTCTGCGGTTAAAAAGTACCGAATCTGGAGCTGGCCGGTTTAGTGACTATGTTTTGCCACCTCTAACCTTTGCCGAGTATTTAATGTTTATCGGAAGAGAGGATGAATTAATAATATCTGAAATGCAAGAATCTAAACAGTATAGATACTTGCCTGGAAACATAGAAGAGTTAAATCAAGAGTTTGTCAACTACCTTAACTTTGGCGGCTATCCTGAGGCGGTTTTTTTCGAGACGGTCCGTTTAGATCCGGGTCAATATATAAAAAGTGACATTGTTGATAAGGTTTTACTGCGTGACCTGCCCAGCCTTTATGGTATTAGTGATATTCAAGAGCTGAATAGGCTTTTCACCACCCTGGCCTACAACTCTGGCAATGAAGTCAGCCTGGAAGGATTATCAAAGTCATCCGGTGTGGCGAAAAACACTATTAAGCGTTATCTCGAATATCTTGAGGCAGCATTTTTAATTCGCCGTGTTGAAAGAATTGATCAAAATGCAAGGCGATTTAAACGGGCAATGTGTTTCAAGGTTTATTTAACTAACCCATCAATGCGGGCCGCTTTGTTTGGACAGCTTGAAATCAACTCTGAGGCAATGGGGGCGATGACCGAAACGGCCATTTTTAGTCAGTGGCAACAGAGTCAACTGGTCGAGCTTTACTATGCCCGTTGGCCTACGGGGGAGATTGATATTGTCCATTTAGATCAGATCCATCAATCCCCTTCCTGGATTGTTGAAGTTAAGTGGAGCGATCGCCCCCATAGTTCTACTGCCGAGCTGGACAACTGCGTTGAGTTTATCAGGAAAAACCCAGGGGTATTCCAGCCGATCATGGTTACCAGTCGAACCATCAGAGACGATCGGTTTTTATATAAGGGGGTACGGTTTGAGTTTGAGCTAGCCAGCCTCTACGCCTACACCCTCGGGGCAAATCTATTGCAAACCATGGAGGCAAAAGCTCAGCGACACCGGGCTCGCCAGCAACCCGATCAGCGATCGCCGGGGGCGACCTAGCCCCGCGGGCTACCTGGCAATGGTTAAATCCTTATTGACTGGCCTGGGGTGGCCACTAGGGGCGGCCCCAGGCGGCGATTTTGCCCATGCCGCTGGAGGTCAAGGAGCGGTATCTAGAGATTCGAGCGGCTGGGAGTGATGGGGTGATTACGGTGGTTGAGCTACTGTCACCCCTCTGTTTCCGCTACCGTTGGAAACCGCCAATGAAAAGGTGCGGGTTGATTTGCAGCCCCTGGTAAACGGCACTTATGAACACAGTGGCTACCGCCTTCGGATAGATTATCAAGCCCCCCTGCCGATCGCATCAAAGGTTTCCATGGCCGGGGTCAAGCCCTAGGCCTTAATCAGGCTAGCGTCTTGGAAGTAGAACTTGAGCAAGAGACCACAGCCCAGCAACTTTAACCCCTCTAAACCAAAGTAGAGGGCGTGGAGTTGATCCATACCCACCGGTAGGGCCAGGCGGGGGACGAAGGGGTTCAGATCTGCCCCAAGGGCCCCCATAGCTGGGGTCAGCAGGTAGGTGAACACCAGTCCAATGGCTAACAGGCCTGTAGCCACCGCCACCGCCCAACGGCTGCGCAAACCGCTGACGGCTACGCCATCCCCACCATAGCGCTGGCGATGAACCAGTAAACCAGTGAGGATGAGGGCGGCGCAAATCAGTTCCAGGCGGTTAAATACCCAAAATAGACCATAGCCAGCGGGGCCAAACCCAGGCTGGCTCATCATGCCCCCGACAAACAGAGCGGGCATGATCACAACATCCAGCAGCAGACTACTGCTGAACCAGAACATCAGGGCAACCAAGACCACGGCGACCCAGTTAGTGGCTTTAAGGTGAGGGAGGGATAGGCTATTCATAATGACCTGCTGTTTTCCAGCGAAGAATAGGGAATGAAGGTGGCCGACGCAGCCAGAAAATCTGCCCCAGGCCAGGGTTATCAATACCCCCAGCCTATCTAACTTTTTGGTCCCCCACTGTGAATTATTCCTTCAGGTCGGCCAAATTTCAGCCCTAGCCGAGGGGGTGGAACCCCGCCAGGCTAAGGAGTCTGGTCGCTGCCTGTGGAATTTCCCAGGGACTGGCCGGGTCATAAAACGTAAAGTTGGTTAACATCCTGTCACCAGAACCATTACCGGCTACAGTAAACTTGGTGGACCGATGGTTGGGCTAGGGCGATGATTACGCATGTTGTTCTGGATATGGGTGGGGTGCTGGTGGAGCTGCAATGGCAACAGCGAATGGAAAGGTTGCTGCAGCGATCGCTGCCCATGGATCAACTCCATCACCTCTGGGTCACCGCCCTCAGCACGGTGGATTTCGAGTCTGGCCGCACCGACTTTGATCAATTTGCCCAGGCCTTTCTGCAGGAATTTGCGGTGGATAGCACTCCCGATCAGTTAAAGGCGGAGTTCTTAGAGATTGTCCAAGGCCCCCTACCCAACTGTGAGACCATGCTAGCCACCCTGAAGTCCAGCTACCACCTGTCCCTCCTCTCCAATACCAACGTGGCCCACTACCAAAAGCTGCGTCACCACTACGATTTCTTTAACTACTTTGATCAACTTTTCCTGTCCTACGAGCTGGGGATGATGAAGCCCAGCCCTGCCATTTTTGAGCATGTGATCACGGCCCTGGGCACCAGTCCAGCAAAGGTTGCCTTTTTTGATGATGGCGCCCGCAATGTGGAGGCCGCTAGAAGCCTGGGCATTCAGGCCCATCGGGTAGACGGGCCGGAGGAAATTTTAGCGATCGCCAGTAGGCTTAACCAAATCTAACCACACCATAGAACCTAACCTATAGCGGAATTTTCGACGATTTCCCCGAATCGCGAGATCCATATCCCCGGTTTGCCAGACCGCCTAGGTCAGGTAAACCAGGGTCACCCCCGTGCCCCCCTCGCTCTGGTCGGCAGCGGTGAAGCGCTGGACCTGGGGATGGCGGCTGAGATAGTCCTGGACGCCCTGACGGAGTTTACCGGTGCCGTGGCCGTGGATCACCCAGAGACAGTCCTGGGCCTGGGCGATCGCCGCCTCCAGGGCCGCCTCCGCCTCCACCACCCGCATCCCCCGCAGATCCAGGGTGTTCCTGTCGGTTCGCACCGTCACCGGCGCCAGGCGGGGGGCCGGGGGGGGCGGTGGTGACGGCGGGGGTTTGGGGGGCAGCTCCGCCTTTTCCCCCTGGAGAGATTCAATATCCCTGAGGCTGACGGTGGTTTTTAGCAGGCCAAAGCGCACCGTTAGTTTCTGGTCTGCGTCCGGGGGGGTGATCACCTCGGCGGTTTGCCCCAGACTAACCAGCCGCACCCGATCGCCCACCTGGGGCCTGAAGCCCGGCTTGGGGCGGGGCGGGGGGGCGGGGGGGCGGTGGCTATGGGCCAGGCTGGCGATCGCCTGGCTGGCCTGGTGGGCAGCCTGGGCTGTCGGTTCCCCCTGCTGCAGCTGGCGAATTACCTGGGCAATCTCCGCTTTAGCGGCGGCGATCGCCTGCTCAATGGCAACCTGTTGTTGAACCTTAAGATCCTGCTCCCGTTGCCGCAGCATCTCCGCCCGTTGCCGCACCTCCTCGTGCAGGTGCTCCGTCTCCGCCAGCAGGGCCGCCGTCGCCTGGGATTGTTGTTCCTGCTGGCGACGCTGGGCCTCCAGGCCAGCAATCACCTGATTTACATTTCCTGTCTGGCTATCCTGGGCCAGGGCGGCGATCGCCTGGTCTACCACCACCGACTTCAGCCCCAGGCGACGGGCAATGGCCAGGGCATTGGATCGGCCCGGAATCCCCCACAGCAGGCGGTAGGTGGGGGCCAGGCTGGCCTCATCGAACTCCACCGAGGCATTTTCAAAGCGGCGGTCCTGATATTTGAGGGCCTTCAACTCGCCATAGTGGGTGGTGGCCAGGGTGAGCCGCGTCTGGTCCGCCAGGTAGCGTAGCAGGGCCGTGGCTAGGGCGGTGCCCTCGGTGGGATCGGTGCCCGCCCCCACCTCATCCAGCAGAACCAGGGCATTGGCGGGAGCCTGATCGAGCCCTTCCGGCCCGTCGAGGGCGGCCAGAATCCGACCGATGCGACGAATATGGCCCGAGAAGGTGGAAAGGCTCTGCTCCAGGGACTGCTCATCGCCAATGTCCGCCAGCACCTGATCAAACCAGGGCAACTCCACCGGCTCCCGGGCCGGCACAAACAACCCCACCTTGGCCATCAGGGCCGCCAGGCCCAGGGTCTTGAGGGTGACGGTCTTACCACCGGTGTTAGGGCCGGTAATGGCCACTACCCGCAGCTGGGCCGGCATTAACAGATCAGTGGGCACCACCACTGCCCCCTGTTCCTGCCGGTGTTGCCACACCAACAGGGGGTGGCGGAGCTGGCGCAGGGTGATGGGCTGGTCCGGGGGGACGAAGCGGGGTGGGTTAGCCTCCAACCAGAGGGAATAGCGGGCCCGGGCCTGGGCCAGATCCAGGGTGGTGAGGGTGGCCAGCAGCAGCTCCAGATCCTCCCAGACCGCCGCCACCGCCTGACTGAGCTGACCTAAAATCGCCTCGATTTCCGTTTGTTCCTGCCGCAATACCTGCCGCAGTTGGTTGCCCAGGTCCACAATGGCATGGGGTTCGATATAGAGGGTAGCACCACTGGCGGAGGCATCATGGACCAGGCCAGGGATGGCCTCTTTTTGCGCCGCCTTCACCGGCAGCACAAAGCGATCGCCCCGTTGGGTAATCAGGGCCTCCTGCAGGGCTCCCCCCTGCCGTTGGATAATCCGCTGCAGGCGCTGCTGAATATCCTGGCGGCTCTGGCGCAGGCGCTCCCGTAGGCTGGTTAGCTTGAGGCTGGCCCGGTCCAGCACCTCGCCGCGATCGTCGATACAGTGGTGAATCTGCTGCTCCAGCTCTGGATAGGTGCGCAGGTCCGCCACCAGTCCCTGTAGCACCGGCAGGTCCTCCGCGGCCTGGGCCTCAATTAATCGCCGGAGCTGGCGAGCCCCATTCAAGGTGGTGGCGATATCCAACAACTCCTGGCCGTTGAGTAGGCCCTGGCGCTGTACCCGCTCCAGGCTGGCGCTAAGGTCCCGCACCCCCGCAAAGCTCAAACCCTGACTCTGGTTATCCAGCCAGTAGGTCTCCCGGGTTTGGGCCAGGAGGGCCTCACTGATCTCCTGGCGGTAGGGGATCACCAACCCCAGAGCCGCCTGGCAGCCCAACTTGGTGGCCGTAAAGGTGGATAGGTGCTGGCAGAGCCGGGGCCACTCCAGGAGGGTGAGGGTTTCGTGTTGGATCACGGATCGGTCCAAGGAGTCGTAAAACAGGGTATGTCCAGTATAAAAAATCCGGGTCTGGCCCGGTAGCCGAGGCAGCCAGCCTACCAGACCAGGCTGGCCCGGTTATCCAGGTGCTGGGGCCGGCCCCACTGATCCAGGGCATTAAAGGGGTGCAAGCGCCGCTGGATAGACTCCGGCAGGTGGGAAAAATCAAAGGCGGCATCCCCCGCCGCAATAGTGGGCCAGAAATGGCGCAGGCCGGGGGCAATGGCGGCGGCCTCCGCCTCCGACAGGTTAATCGGTGGACTGACCAAAAATTTGGTCATAAACCCCCCGGCCCGATCACACATCCACCGGTAGGACATGGCCTGCAGATCATCCCAGGGGGGCACTGACCGCAGCCGGTGGGACTCCATATCCAGCCGCCGCAGTTTACCCCCCTGGTGGGTTACCTCCAGCACCCGATAGGGGTGGGGGTAGCTAACAATGGATCCGGTGAGGATTTCCCACAGGGAGCCGCAGCGGGCCATGTCCTGGACGTGGAGGTGCCCCGTAAACATCAGGGGCACCCCGGCCGCCTGCAGGCGATCGCGCAGCACCCCGTAGTTACTCACCATATAGCGCTGCCCCAGATGGCTCTGGGCCTGGCCCGGCAAATGTTCCAGCACATTGTGGTGCAGCATGACCAGCACCAGATCCCCCCGCAGCCGCTCCAGGGTCTGGTCTAACCACTCCAACTGGGCCCCATCCACGTAGCCCACCCGCCACTGCTCCCCCTGGGCATCAAAGGCGTTGGAGTTCAGCCCGATCAGATGCACCCCCGGTAGAATTTCCCGATGGTAGTAGGGCCGATCCTCCCGATCGTAGCCAAAGTCCCGATAGAGGCGGGGAAAGTCCATCAAGCCAATGGCCCCATCGCTGGGCTGCCGGGCAATCACATCATGGTTACCGGGGACTACATAGGTGGGAAAGGGGAGCTGGCCCAGGCGTTCAATTAGCCAGCCATGGTTAGCCCACTCCCCATGCTGGGTCAGGTCCCCCGGCAACAGCAAAAAATCTAGATCAAGGTGGACTAGATGGGCAAAAATCTGCTCCAGACCCGGAATACTGACCTCCACCAGGTGGAACCGGTGGGGATGGTCTGGAATGGTTTCGGGGCGGGCAACGTGGGGGTCGCTGATAATGGCAAAGCGAAAACGTTGTTCCATGGGTTAGGGGGGCGACGGGTCAACACCCCAGGCGGGGCAACCGGGCCAGCTCAGGCAATGGCGGGCTGGGTCTGGGGCACTAGGGGGACGGCCTGGGCGGTGGCCCAGGTGTGCAGGTCGGTGAGGCTGCGATCGCGGTACTGACCGTAGCGCTGCCGTTTGTTGCGCAGCGGTTGGGCCAGGGGCGGCAAAATGCCAAAGTTGGGGGGCATGGGTTGGAAATGATCAGGAGCCGCACTGCTAATGAATTGGAACAGGGCCCCCATCATGGTGGTGGGGGGTAGGGTCAGGGGGGCCAGACCCAGGGCCAGACGAGCGGCATTGGTGCCCGCTAGCCAGCCCCCCGCCACCGCCGCCGTATACCCCTCCGTGCCAGTCAACTGGCCCGCCGCCAGCAGTTGGGGGCGATGGTGAAACTGCAGGGTGGGGGCGAGCAGCTCTGGGGCATTGAGGAAGGTATTCCGGTGCATTACCCCCATGCGCACAAATTCCGCCTGCTCCAAGCCGGGAATCAGGCGAAACACCCGTTGCTGTTCACCCCAGCGCAGATTGGTTTGAAACCCCACCATATTCCAGAGCTGGCCATGGCGGTCCTCCTGTCGCAGTTGGACCACCGCGTAGGGGCGGTGGTGACGATTGGCCGGGTCTTTAAAGTCCCCCAGGCGGGCATCAAACAACCCCACCGGCTTGAGGGGGCCATAGCGCATGGTGTCCTCCCCCCGGCGGGCCATTTCCTCAATCGGTAGACAGGCCTCGAAAAATCTGGCGGAGTCCCGTTCAAAATCCTTCAGCTCCGCCTGTGCCGCGGTGCAGAGGGCGGTCCAAAACCGGCGATACTGGTCCTGATCTAGGGGGCAATTCAGGTAGGCGGCCTCCCCCCGATCATAGCGGGAGGCCCTGAAGGCGATGGATTGATCGATACTGTCCCCCACCAGGATGGGACTGGCGGCATCAAAAAAACTCAGGTAGGTTTGGCCGGTGAAGGTCTGCAGGTCCGCTGCCAAGGCCGCACTGGTGAGGGGGCCGGTGGCTAAGACCACAATGCCCTCGGGGGGAATGCGGCTGACCTCCTGGCGGCGCAGCTCAATGGCAGGGTGGTGGGCCAGGGTGGTGGTGAGGTCCTGACTAAAGACCGCCCGATCCACCGCCAGGGCACCCCCCGCCGGCACCTGGTGTTGATCCGCCTTGGCCATCACCACCGACCCCAGACAGCGGAGTTCTTGGTGGAGTAGGCCAGCGGCCCGATCACTGGCCTGGGCCCCAAAGGAGTTGCTGCAGACCAGTTCCGCCAGTTGATCGCTGTGGTGAGCGGGGGACTGCTGGAGGGGCCGCATTTCCTGCAATACCACGGGTAGGCCGGCCCGGGCGATTTGCCAGGCCGCCTCCGTACCGGCCAGACCGCCGCCAATTACGTAAATAGGGGTGGGGGAGGTGACCATGGGGGGTGGGGGGAATAGGGAAAGATCGGTTTCAGTTAGCGCACCTTAGCCTTGACCAGCGCCCCCGGCAGGGTGAGGAATTTACGCCAGGAGGGCACGTAGGCTCGACGACTAAACACATCGTAGTCGTTTTCCTCGATCACATCCAGAATTTGTTGGTAGAGCTCCAGGGCGGCCCACACCGGCCAGCGGGCATCGGGGCTGAGCAGGCTAATACCGGCCTCCGCCTCTCGGTAAAAGCGGCGGGCCCGGTTAATCTGAAAGGCCATCAGGCGGCGCCAGCGATCGTCAATCACCCCGGCGATCAGGTCGGCTTCGCTGTAGTTAAACCGTTGCAGGTCCTCCAGGGGCAAATAAATTCGCCCGCGCCGGGCATCCTCCCCCACATCCCGCAGGATATTGGTGAGTTGGTTGGCAATCCCCAGGGCGATCGCCTGGGGAGTGGGGTCAAGGGGAGTATGGTGACGCCAGGGGGCGGTTTCCAGTTGGGCGTCCACCCCCATGATGGTGGTTGACATTAGGCCCACCGTGCCCGCCACCCGATAGCAGTACAGCTCCAACTCCTCGAAGGTATCGTAGCGAGATCGGCGCAGATCCATGCGCTGGCCAGCGATCATATCCTTGAAAGGTTGAATATCTAGGGGAAACCGCTCCAGGGTATCCACCAGGGCCACATCCTCATCCCCCACCGGACAACCGGAAAACACCGACTCTAACTGAGCTTCCCATCGATCCAGGGTTTTCTCATTAGTGAACTGAGCCTGGGGACCGTCTACCAGCTCATCAGTACGACGACACCAAAGATAAATCGCCCAAATGGCCCGGCGCTTAGCGGGCTCCATGAGCATGGTACCCATGTAGAAGGTCTTGGAGTACTTCGCGGTGACCTGCCGACAGAGCTCGTAGGCGGCCTCAACCGAGGAAAGGGACTGGCTAGGGGAAAGATCAGTCAGCTGCAGCATTAATATCCCAAACTTGAGAAGGTAAACCTCAACCCGACCACAGGGGTATGAGATCGGCTAAAACGACTTAGAGTAATCCTGCCGATCATTATATGTTGCAAACTGTAACACTTATCGGGCCACTCAAACTATCGCCTGCCCATCATCAGGGTTAAGGGAGATGGACCTACCATTAGGGAGCTGAGCTGGATAAAATAGATGGCTAGGGACTATATACCCTGATTTTTTATGCTTAACCCCTTTTCCCAATTGAGGGGGAAATGGTTTTAGTATGAGTTTTGCTTTGTCCAGGTCCACGGGGCCTGTCTAAATTTTTAGCCTAATTAACCTATTCCTTAACAACATCTAGGAGCCAACTGTGCCTCAAACTAATTTTGATCTTCTGGCTGAGTCCGATCCCCAACTGGCTAAGATTTTGCAGCAGGAGCTGGAACGGCAGCGTGATCACCTGGAGTTAATTGCCAGCGAAAATTTCACCTCCGCCGCCGTGATGGCGGCCCAGGGTTCGGTGCTCACCAACAAGTATGCCGAGGGTTTGCCCTACAAGCGCTACTACGGCGGCTGCGCCTTTGTGGATGAGGCGGAACAGCTAGCCATTGATCGGGTGAAGCAGTTATTTGGGGCGGCCCATGCCAACGTTCAACCCCACTCGGGGGCCCAGGCCAACTTTGCAGTTTTTCTGGCCCTGCTCCAACCCGGTGACACCATTATGGGTATGGATCTGTCCCACGGTGGTCACCTCACCCATGGTTCACCGGTCAACGTCTCCGGCAAGTGGTTTAAGGTTTGCCAGTACGGGGTGAGCCGCAAAACGGAACAGCTGGACTTTGATCAAATTCGCGCCCTGGCTCACCAGCATCGCCCCAAGCTAATTATCTGTGGGTATTCTGCCTATCCCCGCACCATTGACTTTGCCCAGTTTCGGGCGATCGCCGACGAGGTGGGGGCCTACCTGATGGCGGACATCGCCCACATTGCGGGTCTGGTGGCCGCAGGTCTCCACCCCAACCCGGTGCCCCTCTGCGACGTGGTCACCACCACCACCCACAAAACCCTGCGGGGTCCCCGGGGGGGGTTAATCCTCACCCGTGACCTGGAGCTGGGTAAGCAGTTTGATAAGGCGGTTTTCCCCGGCACCCAGGGAGGTCCCCTGGAGCATGTGATTGCCGCCAAGGCGGTGGCCTTTGGCGAAGCCTTGCGTCCCGAGTTCCGTACCTACTCAGCCCAGGTGATTAGCAACGCCCAGAGCCTGGCGGCCCAGCTCCAAGAGCGCGGCTTTAAGGTGGTGTCCAACGGCACTGATAATCACCTGGTGCTGGTGGATCTGCGCTCCATCGGTATGACCGGCAAACAGGCCGACCAGCTGGTCAGCACCGTTAATATCACCGCCAATAAGAACACCGTCCCCTACGATCCCGAATCTCCCTTTGTCACCAGTGGGTTACGGCTAGGCTCCCCCGCCATGACTACCCGGGGCATGGAGACAGGGGAGTTCAGCGAAATCGCCAACATCATTGCCGATCGCCTCCTCGCTCCCGACAATGAAACGGTGGAAAACCAGTGTCGCCGGCGAGTCGCCTCCCTTTGTGAGCGCTTCCCCCTCTATCCCCACCTGGGGGCACGGGTGCCGGCGATCGCCTGACCAGCCCTGGCGAAACCAAAACTGAAGGGTTCAGCCCCCTGATCATCTGTCATAATCGGCATGGGGTTTTACCAGTTAAGTAGGCCTGACCACTAAAAAGATGGCTACCGATGGCTAGAACGCCTGGGTGAGAGCTAATTGCCCAGGCATCCTGGTCAAAGTGATGGTTTAGAACCCCAGTTAGTGTTTCAGGGTGTCTTTCCAGGTCAGTTCCGATGCCGTTCCAGCTGTATCACTTTTTAGCGTTTACCATTGCCGCCAGTGTGGTTTTGGTCACTACGCCAATCGTGCGACATATGGGCCTACAGAGTGGCCAGGTGGATATGCCAGGGACCCGGAAGGTCCACCAAAAGCCCATGGTGAGGCTGGGGGGAGTGTCTATTTTCCTAGGCACCCTGGTGGCCCTTCTGGTGGTTTGGATCACCGGTGGGTTTATCGACAGTAGCGGACAACCCCTGGCTCCACCGGAGGAGTTTCAAATCTGGGGAGTAACCCTGGGGGGGTTAGCCTTTTTCCTGATTGGCTTAGCAGATGATTTGATTGGGCTTTCCCCCATTAGTCGATTAGTTATGCAGTCAGCGGTAGCGGCCGTCGCCTGGCAGTCAGGGGTCAGCATTACCTTTCTGACCATTCCCTTCCATGGTCTGGTTTCCCTGCCGGCCCTGATCAGCTTACCCATCACCGTGATTTGGTTGGTGGGCATGGCCAATGCCATTAATTGGATTGATGGCTTAGATGGCTTAGCGGCGGGGGTTTCCGGCATCGCCGCCACCATTATGCTAGTAGTTTGCCTGTTTATGGACCAACCCGCCGCCGCCATCATCGCCGCCGCCCTGGCGGGAGGGGCTCTAGGGTTTTTACGCTATAACTTTAACCCCGCCAATATTTTCATGGGGGATGGGGGAGCCTATTTTATGGGCTTTACCCTAGCGGCCGTAGGGGTAATTGGCCTGGTCAAAACCCTAACCACCGCCGCCGTGCTGCTGCCCTACCTGATTCTGGCGGTACCGATCCTAGACATGTCGGCGGTGATTCTGGATCGGTTGCGATCAGGGAAATCTCCTTTTGTGGCGGACAAACGCCATCTCCACCACCGCCTGCTAAATGCGGGTCTATCCCACCGGGTGACGGTGGTGTTTATCTATATTTTGACCCTGTGGGTGGGTAGCCTAGCCCTGGCCTTCTCCGGTATTCCCAGTGGCGTCGCCTATGCCCTCGGCGCCACGGCCCTACTCAGCTATGCTGGCTGGCGGCTGCGCCAGCAAGCCCGTTAGCTCCTAGCGTCCGGTCCGTAGGGATAGGAGTAGGTCTGGCGAAGTTCTTGACATCGGAACACGTGAAAGGTTTCGGTTACGGTTCCCCCCCGTTTAAGCTCTAGGGTGGTGAGGGGGCTAATGGTTTTAAATAGGGGCTGGTACTGGTTAAGGATCTTCGGATCGCTGACAAACCGATCCAGGGTAACCCATAGGGCATCTTTACCCAGCCACTGCCGTTGATCAAACCAAAAGGCAAACCCCCGGGGATCCTGACTAAAGGCGGTCACTGGTGGGTCCGTGGCGGCGGGCAGGGCCATGGCGATATAGCCCCCCAGGTAGTACTCGTTAGTAAAGATAAACGCAGTTTCGGGTAAAACCCCTTGCACCCTGGCATCGGCCGCCAACAACCGGCGCAGCTGTTGGGTATCAATCAGTTCCGTGGATCCGTCCTGATCCACTGGTACGATCCCCGCCCAGGGCAGGTAGTGGTTGGGCCGCTGGAACACCCCCAACTGTAGGTGCAACAGGGCCAGGAGCGAGAGAGTGGCCAAAAACCAACCGGAACCCCATAGCCAGCGGCGTACCCAGGTGGGACGCCAGCGTTGCCAGCCTACGGCCTGCACCCCAAGCAGGATTACCGCTGCCCAGTAACCGGGAGCGGGCCAGGCGGGCAAAATTTGCTGTTTCCCCCCTAGCACCGTAAATAACACCACCACGGGCCAGGCCAGCCAGAGGATCAAGGCCAAGGGATAGGGGGACTGGCCCAGGGGGGAGGTCCCTGGGGAGGAAAGGCCGGCGATCGCCGCCGCTGTCCGGCGGCCCAGGACCCACCAGAGGGGAAACCCAAACAGGGGAAACAGGTAAAGATTAGAGAGCAACCAGTAGCCCACCATCTGCCCCCAACGGAAGGGATTGTCCGTCGAACTATCCTCAAACCGCAGGCCCAGTTGGAAGCGAAAGGAGATCCATTGGTGTTGACTGTTCCAATACCAGAGGGGAAATAGGATCAGGACAAACAGCCCCAGGGCCACCAGGGTCCAGGGGGAGGCAAGGGCACGCCGGTAGGGTCGATTGCCCAGGCAAAAGCCCACTAATCCTAGGCCCAGAACAAAGCCATGGTACTTACTTAAGCAGGCGAGCCCCACCAGGAGACCCAGTAGGGCCAACCGCCAGCTGGGTCGATAGGCATAGGGGTTAGCGGTGGCGGCGGGGGAGAGGAATTCTTCAATGGCCACCACCAGGGTGGCGCTCCAGGCGAATATTAACCCATTATCGGGGG
Organism: Leptolyngbya sp.; assembly: GCA_040374235.1. Taxonomy (GTDB): domain Bacteria; phylum Cyanobacteriota; class Cyanobacteriia; order Phormidesmidales; family Phormidesmidaceae; genus Nodosilinea. The sequence goes on from JBEIUS010000005.1 coordinate 14,070, forward strand.
ATGTAAGGATGCCAAAGCCGATGGTAAACAGGGGAATCAGGGTGACAATGGCCAGGGTCATCCGGCCCGCGGCCAGGCCGTAGAGGCGACTGGCGGCTCGGTAAAGTAGCCACAGACTCAGGGTATACAGCACCAGGGCCCCCAACCGAATGGTGAAGGGGGACACTTGGCCAGTCAGCCACCAGCCCACACCGGTGGTCAGGGCCACCAGGGGAGGGTGATCAAAGTAGCTCCAGTTCAGATGGCGACTGTAGAGGTAGTAGTAGGCTTCATCAAACCCCGGAAATAACCAAAGGGCCACCAGGGTGCGGTATAGCAGCCCCCCCAGGATCAAAAGGGGAAGGGGCCCAAACCAGGGGTAAGGTGGGCGCAAAGAAGCCGGTGAAACCATGGATTATTAAGGCTTTAGCCAGAATTAATCGATTATCTCCAGCTTACCCTGTTCCTTGCCATTGCCCGGCCAGCGGTTACCTAACTGACCGATTAACTCTGCTTTGATCCGTTGCACGATGGAGGCCTCATCCAGGTTCGCTAAAATTTCCTGGACCACCGCCTGGGGTCCCTCAGGGCCCCAGTGAGCTCCGTTGGCCAGGTAGGTCTTCACCACCTGGCCAATGCCGTAGGTGGAAAACCCTGCCACCCCAGCCTGGGTGAGGGCCACCGGTAGATAGGGGGCCAGGCTAAGGCCCCCGGTGGCGATCGCCGAAGCTCCCAGCAGGCTCTTCAGGGATCCAAGCCCCAGGGTGACCAGCAGTTCGCTCAAGGTAATGCCCCCCAACCCCAGGGCGATCTGTTGCAGCAGCTTAATCGCTCCGGCTTGACCCATGGGTAGGCCGTAGATCCGCGATAGGGCGAGGATCAAGGCCACATCAATCACTACGCCACTACAGAGATCCGCCACCATCACCGGGTTTAGGGCCACCGCCACCGCCTTAATCATGGCGGCATTCCAGATGGTATCGGCGGCACTGCGATCGCAAATCTGCCGCTTGCGCTCCAGGATCTCCGCATTGACCCCCTGGGCGTAGATCAGGGTATTCAGGGCCACCAGGGCCTTACCATCCCGCTGCAGAATCTCTAACAGTTTGAGTTTTACCGCCTCCACCTGGGGTTCCCCCCGTTCCACCCGGTAATCAACCGGGCCATCGCCCTGCTCCGAGGCCCTCACCACCAGGGGATCGGCGGCAGCCATAACGATTTCGTTGGGGGAAATCAAATCCTGGAGGCGGTGATCCCGGAGAGTGGCGTAGATCTGCTGGCGATCCACCTCAGGATATTGATCCACCTTGTTAAACACCAGCAGGATCGGCTTACCAGCCTGGCACAAGGCCGTCAGGGCCTCGTACTCCGCCCGAGTAATATCACCAGCAACCACAAACATAACTAAATCCACCTGGGCCGCCAGGCGCTGGGTGAGGGTCTGGCGGACCGCTCCAGCCACCTCCTCCAGACCGGGGGTGTCGATCAGCTCCACCCGAGACTGCCCCAACCCTGGCAAGGACAGGCGACTACCACTGTCGGCCTCCGGCAGGGGCCAGGCTACCCCCTCCACCTGGCGGGTCACCCCATGGAGGGGGCCAGTGGCGAATATGGTCTGCCCCACTAAGGCGTTCAGTAGGGAAGACTTACCCCGCCCCGCCAGCCCCACCACGGCAATGTGAACCACACTATGGTCTAACTTGTCCACTAGGCCTGCCAACCGCTGCAGGGATGTTTCCAGCCCACTGCGTTCCCGGGGGCTGAGGGAGAGCCGCTGGATCAAGTCCCCCAGGGCCGCCTGGGCCTGACGGTAGCCGCGTTCAGTTTGGAGGTATTGAACCTCCCCTACCACCCGCTCCAGATCCCGTTCTACCTCTTCCCAGGTGAGTTCCGCCCCAACCCCAGGGCGGGTCACCACCAGGGGATGATCCAGGCTGAGGGCAGCTTCGACCTCCGCCCAAGGCATCGGGTCATCATCCTGACTATGGATCTTAGGGGAGAGTTCGTCAGTCATTAGTTGCCAGGGTAAAACGGTATCGCCCTTTCCTTAAGGATAACCAAGGGATTGAAACCATAGAGGACGGAGACGGGGGGAATAACCGGAATTAAATGATAAAAAGCTGTAGCTAGGGGGGGATGGATGAGACAATGCCCTAGTAATGGTCGTTGACCCTTCCCTTACCCCTGTTAGTGGCGGCGGTAGCGATCAGGGTTCGTTGTCCCCTTCTTCAACCACTACCTATGGAGTTTAAGACACCAGGCCAGGAGGAAATTTACTATCGGATTTTACCCTGGATGCATGAGTTGTTCGGGGAGTCGCTGGTGGTTTTTGAAGATGAGCCGTTGCTGATTGTCAACCTGGGATCGGCGGTGGCCTCAACCCGAGTTGTACCCTGGTACGAGGGGCAAACCCTGATTACCACCCGCTCCTATGTGGTTACCAATGTGGAGATCACCGCTGAGCTTAGCTACTATCTACTGCGGGAAAATAATAGTATCTACTTCGGTCGCTTTGCCTACGATGGCGAGGATGACATTGTGTTTGAGCATAGTTTGGTGGGTACGGCCTGCGATCGCGTCGCCCTGAACCACTCCGTCACCACCGTCATTCGGATTGCCGATACCTACGATGACGAGATTGTCGCCCGCTGGGGAGGAAAACGGGCCCTAGATCGATGGGCCTCCGCCTGATCCCGCCATATAAACCTGCTCATAGGTGGGTGTTTAATATAGCCGTAGCCACCTGCAAGGGTGCGGAGACAAGCCGGAACGTCTTTTAAACAATTGTCGCGTAGCCCTGCTTGACTAAGTGTTCCGCCAGGTTAAGGTCCGATTCAATCACCTTGCCCCCCGGATCAACCCGGTCAAAGTAAATATCCGCTTCCCAACGGTTATAGGTAGTGGGGGCGTTCTTGTAGGTTTGGACCGTAACGGACCTTCCTTCCAGAATTTGCCTGACGTATTCAGAGGCGGTCTTACCGGCGGCACTGGCGTTGCTGCCGTAGATCTCTGGGGTATCCACTCCCTTGAGGCGCACCCGAATCCGATGGCTAACATAAAAACCCAGATCGAGGGTGACATCGTAGGTGTCACCATCAATTACCCGGCTAACCAGTCCTGAAAAAATATACTGCTGGCGAATCATAGCTAAAGACCCTGGTCAAAGGGCTATAAAATTTTATTTCATACTACTTTAATAGTATAGTCTCGGCCAGAACCCCTAAAGAGAATAGGACCCTCCGTATAAGGTCGAGCCGTAGCATAGCTATAAAAATACGAAGTACTCTCCGAGGAGAGCACTTCGCTAGAAACCTATCAAACTATCGACTAGCCGATGATCTCGGGAGCCTGAGTAGCCGCCAGGTCCAGGGGGAAGTTGTGAGCATTGCGCTCGTGCATCACTTCCATACCCAGGTTCGCCCGGTTGATCACGTCAGCCCAGGTGCCAATCACCCGACCCTGAGAATCCAGAATCGATTGGTTGAAGTTGAACCCGTTCAGGTTGAACGCCATGGTGCTGATGCCCAGAGCGGTGAACCAAATCCCCACCACTGGCCACGCACCCAGGAAGAAGTGCAGGCTGCGGCTGTTGTTGAAGCTGGCATATTGGAAGATCAACCGACCGAAGTAGCCGTGGGCCGCCACGATGTTGTAGGTCTCTTCTTCTTGGCCAAACCGATAGCCGTAGTTCTGCGACTCGGTCTCGGTGGTCTCACGCACCAGGGAGGAGGTCACCAGGGAGCCGTGCATGGCGGAGAACAAGCTGCCACCGAACACCGCCGCCACACCCAACATGTGGAAGGGGTGCATCAGAATGTTGTGCTCGGCCTGGAACACCAGCATGAAGTTGAAGGTCCCAGAAATGCCCAGGGGCATACCATCGGAGAAAGAACCCTGACCGATGGGGTAAATCAGGAACACGGCGGTAGCCGCTGCCACGGGGGCAGAGTAGGCCACGCAGATCCAGGGACGCATACCCAGACGGTAGCTCAGTTCCCATTCCCGACCCATGTAGCAGAACACGCCGATCAGGAAGTGGAAAATCACCAACTGGTAGGGGCCACCGTTGTACAACCACTCATCCAGGGAAGCCGCTTCCCAGATCGGGTAGAAGTGCAGACCGATAGCATTGGAGGAAGGCACCACCGCACCGGAGATGATATTGTTGCCGTACATTAGGGAACCGGCAACGGGCTCGCGGATACCGTCGATGTCGACGGGGGGGGCAGCCACGAAGGCAATCACGTAGCAGGCGGTAGCCGCTAGCAGGGTGGGGATCATCAGCACGCCGAACCAGCCAATATAAAGGCGGTTTTCGGTGCTGGTCACCCACTGGCAGAACTGCTCCCACAGGGAAGCGCTCTGTTGACGTTGGAGAGTCGTGGTCATGATGTAAAAATGCAAGTTTAGGTTTACAGAGGTGGTCATCAGGGGCTAGAAAACCAGGGATGACCGGGTATGTATATCCTTACCTTAACCGAACTGTTACGGTTTGTAAATAAGATTTCTCGAAGGATTTCCGGGGCCAGGCCCAGACTCGGCTCGGATAGCAGTAGCAGCGGGGACAGACTGATCACAGCTCGGGTAATGATCAGCATCGGTTGTTCAGAGCTGCTGAGAATGCTAGCCAACTAGTGTTCGCGTCTAGCTATTCAGCAGCCTTCATAATCACCTACGGAACAGGGTTGGCGGGATTTGAACCCACGACCTACCGCTTAGGAGGCGGTCGCTCTATCCTGCTGAGCTACAACCCCACTGGCCCTATTCTAGGGCAAAGTGCAGTCAAGTCGGGATAGTAGGGCCAGCTTCCTCACCGGCAGGTGGCTCTACTATCCCCATGAAGGCTAACAATTGTAACCATAACTAGAGGGAAACCACCACCGTACCGCTATCATGCTGGGGATGGAGGGCTTTGCCCCCCTGCAGGCTGGTGTAGAGTCGGTTGAGGGCGTGCAGGTAGGCATGGGCGGAGGCCACGACAATATCCGTATTGGCGGCGTGGCCAGAAAATACCCGATCGTCGTGGCGGATGCGAATGGTCACCTCCCCTAGGGCATCGATGCCGGCGGTGACCGACTGCACCGAGAACTCGATCAGCTGGTTAGGGATATTCACCACCCGGTTGATGGCCTTATAGACCGCGTCTACGGGGCCGGTGCCAATGGCGGCGTCCATCAATTCTTCGCCCTCAGGGGTGCGGATAATCACGGTGGCGGTGGGGCGGGAACTGTCACCACAGGAGACCTGCACCAGGTCCAGGTGGAAATGTTCAGGAGTTTGTTGGGTTTCGTCATTGACGATGGATTCAATGTCCCAGTCGGTGATTTCCTTCTTCTTGTCCGCCAATTCCTTAAACCGCAGAAAGGCCCGGTTCACCGATTGGTCATCGAGCTCATAGCCCAGTTCCTGCAGGCGGCTGCGGAAGGCGTTGCGGCCGGAGTGCTTGCCCAGGACGATCTGATTATCCGTCAGACCAATGGACTGGGCGTCCATAATTTCGTAGGTCAGTCTATTCTTCAGCACCCCATCCTGGTGGATACCCGATTCGTGGGCAAAGGCATTGGCACCGACAATCGCCTTATTGGGTTGGACAAACATACCGGTCAGGTTAGACACCAGCCGGGAGGTTTTGTAGATCTGGCGGGTGTCGATGTTGGTGAGAGGCGCCTCCGACTCCGCTGGTCGGCCAAAGCAGGGGTTGTAGAAGGATCGGCGCACGTGCAGGGCCATCACCAACTCCTCCAGGGCGGCATTGCCGGCCCGTTCGCCGATGCCGTTGATGGTGCACTCCAGCTGGCGGGCTCCGTTCTTCACCGCCTCCAGGAAGTTGGCTACCGCCAGCCCCAGGTCGTTGTGGCCATGGACGGAAATCACCGCCCGATCGATGTTGGGCACGTGGGTCTTAATGCCGCGAATCAGGTCGCCAAACTCGGAGGGGGTGAGGTAGCCCACGGTATCGGGGATATTGACGGTGGTGGCGCCAGCGGCGATCGCCGCCTCCAGCACCTGGTAGAGAAATTCTGGATCAGACCGCCCCGCATCCTCCGGAGAAAACTCCACATCATCGGTGAAGGTTTTGGCGTAGGCCACCATTTCCGGTGCCAGGGCCAACACCTCGGCCCGGCTCTTACGCAGCTTGTACTGCATGTGGATATCGGAGGTGGCCAAGAAGGTGTGGATCCGTCCCTTTGCGGCAGGTTTAATCGCCGCCGCTGCCCGGGCAATATCCCCCTGGGTGGCCCGCGCCAGACCGCAGATGGTGGGGCCATCCACGGTACCCACCTCCTGGGCAATGCGGTGTACCGCCTCAAAGTCTCCAGGGCTGGCAAAGGGGAAACCAGCTTCAATGATATCTACCCCTAAGCGGGCCAGCTGGCGGGCAATGGCGAGCTTTTCTTCGACGTTCAGGGTGGCGCCAGGGGACTGCTCCCCATCCCGCAGGGTGGTGTCGAAGATTAAAATCCGGTCTGGTTGAGAAGACTGACCTGCCGCGATTGTACTCATGGTAAGAGGCCTAGGGTAGACAACAAGGACTAAGGTAAAATAAAGATATCTCTATCGGAGGCTATTAAGACCCCGATAGTTCGCCCAAATAAATGTATCGATTTTAACTATTTTCCCTAACTATTCTATGGGTTCAGTGGGGGGTTCGAGATCGCCCCCCAGGGTTATTTATTAATCATTTACTGACAAGTGCCCACCGCTCCTGACCAGGGGACAGGCCTGAACTGGCGAGCTAGGTTTCAATGGTTTGGGGAAAGTCGAGCCCGTGATCATCGCTATCCTCATCCCCCTCTTCTACCATGTTGGGGCTAATCAGGGTGATGTCAAACTCATCCGGCGGAAAGGTGGACTGGCTATCGCGCTTGAGTTGATAGTAGATGGCCCTGGCCTGGGGACCAAACACAATTTCATCCTCGTTCCTCAGATCGTGGGCCAGTAGCTTGCGCCCGTTAATCAACATACCGTTGGCACTGGGCTTGCCCTTCAGGTTACCGTCCACAATCCGATAGTAAAAACTATCGTCGTCCTTAGGCAGTTGTACCAGGGTGGCATGATGACGGGAGACAAACTGGGAGGACAGGCGAATGTCACACTTGGGATCCCGTCCGATCGAGTAAACTGACCCGTCTAGAACAATTTCCCGGCGGCCCTTACTATCTTCAACGATAAGAATATTACTGAGTTTATGATTTAATGCCATATTTAAAAACTAGCTATAGAGAAGCCTCAGGAAATCTTACAAGCACACCCACCGGCTACCAGCCTAATCTACCTCCAAAGTTTCGGCTAGGCTTAAGAAAACCTGAAGTTCCTAGTATGAACCGAGCAGAAGCTAGCGTCAATGGGGAGATTAGGGCACAAACCACAGCCCAGGAGATGCTAGCGAAACCGGGCTACCGGTCCCAGGCATGGGAGTCGGGACGGAGCAAAGCTACTCTGCTACCTTTAGGGTGTAGGGGGGGCAGAGTCATGGTTAAACCTATATGTTTGAAATACCTGCAGTGGAGTAACCCATGGGACAGTCCATTACCGTTACCGAGGCTGACTTTGAAGCCGCGGTGCTGACGCAATCCTTTGACCATCCTGTATTAGTGGACTTTTACGCCACCTGGTGCGGTCCCTGCCAGGTGTTGAAGCCAGTTCTGGAGGCCCTGGCGACGGAGTATGACATCACCGTCGCCAAGGTGGACATTGACAGCAATCCTGGCCTGGCCAGGGCCTTTCGGGTGGGGGGGGTGCCGGATGTGCGGGTGGTCACCCAGGGCCAGGTGCAGGAGGGGTTTGTGGGGGTCTGGCCGGAGCCCCAAATCCGCCAGTTGCTGGCCAGGATTGGCGCCCGATCGCCCCTCACCGATGCTCTAGAAGCTTTGCACAGCACCCAGGCCAGGGGCGATCGTGAGGGTTTGTACCAGGCTCTGGCCCACCTGCAGGAGCACTATCCCGATCATCCCGAGGGTCTGCTGGTAGCGGCCCAACAGGCCCTGAGCGACGGCGATGCCACCAGCGCCCAGCGGTACCTGGATCGGGTGGAAACCGGAGATCGCCGCCTTGAGCAACGGCGTCAGGCCCTGCAGGAACTGCTGGCCCTGCAGGCCATTCTGGCGGAATCCCTCCCCGACTCCGCCCCCCTCTCCCCGTTGGAACTGGACTGTCGCCAGGGCTGCCAGGCCACCCTCGCCCAGGATTACCCCGCTGCCCTGGAGATTTTCCTGGCCCTGGTGCAAAAAGACCGCAAGTTTCGCCAGGATGGGGCTCGTAAAGCCATGCTGACCCTCTTTAATCTGCTGGGGGACGAGGCCGAGCTCACCCTGACCTACCGTAAACGCCTGATGCGGTCCCTCTACTAAAGCAGCGGGGGGGTAATCACCCAAGGGCTATGCAAATATCTCGACGGGGGTTAACCCAAACCCAGGCACCAGAGCAGATTGAAGCGGCTGATCATCGCTGTAGAACTGGTCTTCGTACTGGCCCCTGACCCAGCGGCAGAGGGTTACCTGGCGGGTCGTCGTAGGCCAGATAGTCCTCGAAGGTTAGGTAGGGCGGGGGGGACGAGACAGCTTACCCCATGCTCAAAGCACTCCATGGATTGGCATTGATAACTGCTATTCTACTGATTCCGAACATCCGACCCATAATCTTAGCTAAAGCAGTAAACTTTGAATAATGCCGACAACGGTTACGACCACATTAGAGTTTCTGACATTGAGGGTTAAGGGACAGAGTCAGGGCTAGTGGATTGCACCTCTGATCTCGGTGGGGTATCAGGGCGGCGAGGTGTCAGGAGGGTTTCGGCACTCACGCAGGTTTTGTCATTGTAATTAACATTGACGACTACCTGGTAGAGAGTGCCTAGCGATAGGGGCGGATCGGCAACGGCGGCCTGGGTTCTGACCGCCTCTAGGGCGGTTTCATTTAAGAAGGGGTAGCCTGTGCTTTTCAGCAGGGTGGTGGATATATCCAGAGTATCAGAGTCCTCTCCGGGCAACTTGACCACCCCCACCACCCCCGGTGCCGGGGGTGGGGTTAGGCAAATCCGCAAGTCATAGGGAATCTCGACGATGCGGGGGTCAGAGGCGTCGGTCAGAGGAGCTTCCCCCAGGGTTTCCTGTACTGACTGCCGCCAAATCTGGCTGGCGGTGCTGAGCTCGGCATCGGTGGTCTGTTCATCGCTGTGCTGAAGCCGCGCTCGCAAATCCCTATACCGATCAGCCAGAGCGTTAGTCCTCCCAGACTGGTCTGCCGCTAGATTACTGCCCATGTTAGGGTTGGCCGCCTGGTTCGTGGGGGAGGGGGAAGAGGGCACGGGGGTCGGGCGATTTTGTTGCGGCCGTCTAGCCAGCTCGGCGGCGATCTCCCGATCAGTGTCCGTTGGCCCACTGCTGTGGGAGGAACGACGGGGCAGTAGGGGGGGAGCAGGTAGGAACAGCGATCGCCCCAGGCTGGGGGGCAAGGGACTAATTCCCAGGGATGACGAACCCAGAGGAGCCTTGGGTAAACCCAGGTTGGATAGGGGATCGAGGGGTTTAGATGGGGGCATTGGAGCAACGGTGAGATCCTTGAGGCCAGGAAAGGATTCGAGTTCATTCCCCTGATGGGGGGTCAGGGAGTAGGCAAAACCATCAAAATCCGGCAACCGATTTTGTTCCTCGGGGGTGAGCTCAACCACCGGTACTTTGCGAGCTAGTGGATTACCAAGATCATCCGTTAAGGCCGACCTCTGCAGACTCGAGAAAGAGGGTCCAGCCGCAAACAGGACACCATGGAAGACCAGGGATAGGAGTACTGCTATACCCTCAGGCCGCCCCAGGGCAGGGAGCAAATACCGGTTTAGATTAGGAATAGGAGGTAAGTGATAGGTCTTCATGGGTCACGGTCCTGGTCTATTGAGGAAAAATAAAGGGTATCAACTTAAGCTGGAATGCACCGATGGGTAGGGAGCTTATGAGCTAGTGATCAGGAGGTAAGTAGACTAATAGCTCCTGCATTCCGATCCCTGTCGCAATAACCTGTCCCCTATAAGTTCCGCCTGGCATTTTTACCTAAAATAAATCTATGGCCTTACCTAAAATACTGGGGGCAACCCTGCCACTACTGTCCTAGCCTAGCGAATTTCAAGGGCAACGGATGACCATTAGGGAAAAATAGGGTAGCTGCAGCTCGGGATAACGGCTTAAATCATCGTAGATTTCCTGGTCTGGCTGGCTCGCCCGCACCACCACCCAGCTATGCTGTAACAGTTGACGCCGCTGGAGTAGAGCCCAAACCTGGGGATAGACTGAGTTAACCTTCAACAGCACCGTCACCTCTGCCCAGTCAAGGGCCTGGTCTAAATCCGCCAAACTATAGACGGCTGGCAGGATAACCAGCTTATCCGATTGTAGGGTGAGGGGGATGCCCAAGGCACTCACCGCTGCCATGGGAGAACATACGCCGGGCACTCGACGGATAATTAGGTTGGGATGGTGGGCGGCAAGGGCCTGAGCCAGGTAGGTAAAGGTGCCGTAGAAGCCCAAATCCCCCTCGCAGGCAAACACCACATCCTGCCCCTGGCGGAGCACTTGCCAGACCTGCTGAGCTGCTTTCTGCCAGGCATCCTCCAGGATCTCCGCATCGAACACGTAGGGGAAATCCAGGGGTAATTGCTGTTGGTGGGGAGCGAGGCGATCGGCGATAATCCGCTGAGCTAGCCCTGTGTTTCCCTGGCGGCCTCGTGGGTAGGCTACTACCGTGGCCTGTTCCAGGTAGATGAGCGCCTTTAGGGTGATCAGGTCCGGATCCCCCGGGCCAACTCCAATCCCGGTCAGGGTACCGCAGTGGGGCCGACAGGATGGGCTGGTCAAAAGATCAGGAAAGTTCGCCATAGAATCAAAGGAAAAGATAGGTTGGGCAAAAGCCATCAGGTTAGGAGTCAACCCCTGTAAAGTAGAAGTTAAGTTGAGAGCCATCTATTATCAAGTTTTAGCAGTTTCTAAACGTTGACTTCTCTATGCAGACATCGGAGTGATAGATTACTAAAGTGATGATAAGTATCAAATAAATTATTTTAAGTTTACTAAGGATAGTGATTTTGTGGATTTGTCAAGACTCCACCGGGAGTTGTTGAGATCTCCAACGTCTTTGGGTGTAGTGTCTGACTTTCAGTCATTACGTCCTAAATTTATAGTCTATTGGTTATCTCATACCGACTCTACTAGTCGTACCCTGGCGGCCATGGTTGCTGATGGTGCTGCCTCCGGCACCGTCGTCATTGCTGGCAGGCAAACGGCGGGTCGAGGGCAGTGGGGACGACGTTGGCAATCACCACCGGGAGGCTTATACCTTTCCCTGGCTTTAGTTCCAAATCTAGCCCTCAATCGTAGTCCTTATCTTACCCTCGCCAGTGCCTGGGGGGTGGCCACCAGTTTGAACAACTTGGGCATACCCGCTCGAGTAAAGTGGCCCAACGATATCATCGTCGACGGCAAAAAGTTAGGAGGGATTTTGGCGGAGGTTCGAACCTCCGGATCTCTCTTGGAAACAGTGATCGTCGGGTTGGGGCTGAATTGCTTCAATTCGGTGCCGCCTACCGGGATATCCCTGGCACGAGTAATGAACCGTCAACAGCCTCAGGAGGTGCTCAACAGCTTGGAAGGAATTGCGGCAGTTGCCCTCTACGGGCTACTCCAGGGATATTTTTTTTGGCAAACCCGTGGCGATAGATCCTTTATTGAAGCCTACCAAGCAATTATGGCCCATGTGGGGCAGACCCTTACAGTAAATGGCCGTCAGGCCAGGGTGATCGGCGTGTCACCTGCGGGTAACCTGCAGTTACAAGCCGATGATTCCTCAGACGAGGATCAGCAGTTCCTAGAGTTTGAATCAGGTAAAGTTACTTTAGGCTATAGTACGTAGCGATTATACATATGGTCAATCCTAACAATAATTATAGATTGGTTATTCAATGGGCTACGGGCAAGCATGTCCCCGGTTTGTCCTTGAATTTGGTAAAACTGTTGGTTTTGACCGGCGGTATTTGCGTAGCTACGGGTAACTTAGCTCTCGCCCAAGCTAGTGATGGTAATGGTGTAGAATCTATAAAACTCACCGATGATGTTCAAGGTTCGATTGATCAGAGTAGTCACTGGTCTGGTGAGCGAACTACTCTAACTCCATCGTCCATGGCGTTATCGAGTTCTCCATCTCTACATATGTCTGGGGTTATGACCCCAGCATTATCAAAGTATCCCTATTCGCCTTCTCGGTCTCCCTTGATGCAACCCCCGGTTTCCCTACCGCCTAGTCCAGCCCTGGTCTCTCCTGCTCCGAATTCAGAGACCAGAATGGTGGACAGTTTACTCTCACCGGGTACATCCGTTGTGGCTGGAGAGGTCACCTCGGTAATGCCAGCTGAAATTGTTGCCGATGAAGCTGTGCCAACAGGCTACAACAGTGTTTTTATCGATCCCACTCGCTACAGTGTAGGGGCGACCCAAGCACCCCAGGTCCATCCTGACGTCATTTTTGCCAATCGCAGCAATGGTTGTCAGATCACCGTCAGGGGTGGAAAAACTGATGCCGCTTGCGCTGGGGCTGTTTCTACCGCGTCGACACCAAGGACTAATACCGATCGTGGTATTCAGGTAGGTCCGGTTACCATCAGCCCCCGGGGGGTCAGCCTGGGCAGCACCACTATCATTAGCCGTGAGCAACTGAATGCCCGATTGCAGCCCCTCAATGTGCTGCGCCGGGGCAATGAAGCCTACGTCTTTCCCCTATCTATCCCGACTGCCATTTCCTCGGTGTTTGGCTGGCGTATGCACCCCATTCATCAAAGCTGGCGGTTTCACTCCGGTACCGACCTAGCAGCCCCCCTCGGTACCCCCGTGCTGGCCACCCGTGCTGGTCGCGTGGCTGTGTCCAGTCCCATGGGGGGCTATGGCTTGACCGTCATCATCCGTCATGACGACGGACAGTTAGAATCTCGCTACGCCCATCTTTCCCAAGTGTCGGTGCAACCCGGAGAATGGGTGGAGCAGGGAGAGGTGATCGGTCTGGTGGGCAGCACTGGTACCTCCACTGGTCCCCACCTACACTTTGAGATGAGGCAATTGACCAGCCAAGGTTGGGTGGCCATGGATCCATCAGAGGTGTTGGAGTACGGCATTGCTAACCTGATGAAAATTATTAATAACCCCATGGTCGCCCTAGGTCAGGGTACTGCCCCGGCTACTGGGGAAGCCGTCAATTCCGAGCTTCCCAGCGATTTCCCCTTCCGCCCTGCCCAACCTAACGCCAGCTAGGGGCGGCGGTGAAGTTGCTATGGGGTCTAGCCTGGAGGTTCAGTGGCTTTTACCCTAACTCACTGCATTAGGTTTCACCAAACCGATGCCGCTGGAGTGATGTATTTTGCCCAGGGGTTAGTACTCTGCCACAGCACTTACGAGGCGTCTTTGCAGGCCGTCGGTATCGACCTGGGGATATTCTTTGGGGGTGGCGAAGTGGCTTGTCCGATCGTGCACACGACTATGGACTATCACCGCCCCCTCCGCTGTGGCGACCAGGTAACGGTTCATCTCACCCCTGCCCGTTTGGATCAGACCAGCTTTGAGGTGAGCTACCGGCTCTGCGGTCTTGACCCTACCCAGGTGATGGCGGAAGCGATTACCCGCCATGTCTGTATTCACACCCAGCAGTGCCGCCGCTTAGTCTTGCCACCTGAACTCGAGAACTGGTTGAGTCGCTGGAGCCCCTAACCTATAACCTATTAAGCTGTCCTCCACCTTTCTTCCCCCATCTATGGAATCCATCAATTGGTCAGAATGGAGCTTCGTCGTCACCTATGTGGGAATTTTAGTGGCGATTACCTGGTTGGTACTAAGACCTCGACCCTAGGAAATTTATGATGCTGTCTGTTGCATTGGGTGATAAACTTTTAATTATTTGCGATCGCCAGTTGGCTGAGAGGTTGCGCCTGGTTTTAAGGAGATCGCTGCAGACCTTACTGATAGCGCTCTAGAAAATCTAGGGCATGGTTTCGAAGTTCATAGTAATCCTTAGATTCCCTTAGCTGGTGGCGATCTCGGGGGCGCGGCAGGGGAACATCCAGCACCTCGCCAATGGTAGCTCCCGGGCCATTGGTCATCATCACTACCCGATCTGACATAAAAATTGCTTCGTCCACATCGTGGGTAATCATCATCACCGCCTGGGGATGCTGGCTCCAGATCTCCAGTACATCCTGCTGTAACTTGGGGCGAGTCAAGGCATCTAGGGCGCCAAAGGGTTCATCCAACAGCAGCATTTTGGGGCGCGTGGCCAGGGCTCGCGCCACACCGACCCGCTGCTTCATGCCACCGGAAAGTTCCTGGGGATACTTATCCGCCGCCGCCGAGAGCTTCACCATCTCGATGTGCTCATTGACGATGGCCAGCTTATCGGCTCGGCCCAGGGTCTTAAAGACCTCATCCACCGCCATCCGAATGTTCTCCCGCACCGTTAGCCAGGGCAACAGGGCATAGCCCTGAAACACCATCATGCGTTCAGCCCCAGGCTTCCGAATAGCCTTGCCCTCCAGGGTGACCAGGCCTGAGGTAGGTTTTTCCAACCCTGCCACAATTCGCATCAGGGTGGACTTGCCACAGCCCGAGTGGCCAATCACTGACACGTACTCCTGCTTATCAATGGTCATGTCAATACCGTTGAGCACCACAAAGGGGTCGCCGTTGGGCTTGCGGTAGATTTTGACGATTTGTTCGATGGTGAGGAAGGGGTGATCTCCTTGAGAGGAAGGGGAGTTGGCCGTGGTTGATGGCGCCATGAAGGACATAGGGTCTCCAGAGGTGAACAGCAAAGGGAGTGGTTAAAGAGGTAGGCGTCAGGTAAGATAATCAACTAAGATAAAAGGCTTGGGCAGCCCCCGCCCTTAGCTCAAAACTTTGCAGATAGCCGACGGGATCGCTGGGGTCAAAGGATTTACCATCGATGAAGGCGGTACCAGGTTCTACCTTGTAGTTCTCAGCAGGACATGCAATTCCCATCTCGGCAGCGATTTCCCGGTAGAGGTCTGTACGCCAGGCTTGACGGGCGATCTTCTCAGCCTGCTTAGGAAACTCTGCAATTTGTCCCCAGCGAGCGGCTTGGCTGATCAGCCAAAGGCTCTGGGACTGCCACAGAAAGGTAGAATGGTCGTGGGCCACCTTAGAAACCGAGGGGGGGACGTCAAAGAACAGGGTGGTTTCCGGACTGTTTACCCGTCGAGGGTAGTTGTCAAAACCGCCATAGTTAAAATCCCCCACAATCCCGGGCTGAGTGTACTTGAGGGCGGCCCCTGTGAAGGTGCGCTTAGAAATTAGGGCGGCCACTTCTACTCGATGGGCAGGATCGCTGCAATACCGACAGGCTTCGATCATGGCTTTCACCAGGGATCGATAGGTTTTGGGGTAATCCTGAATAAAGGATTCGCGCACCGCCAACAGGCGATCCGGGTGGCCGCACCAGATTTCTCGTCCCTGCAGCAGGGTAAAGCCGATACCCTCGTTACCGGAGATAGCACGGGTATTCCAGGGTTCAGCCACCATATAGGCCTGCATGGAGCCAATCCGGGTATTGCTGACCATCTGGGGCGGGGGGGTAATAATCAGTCGCAGTTGGGAGATCGGGTCAATGCCCGCCGTGGCTAACAGATAGCGTACGAAATATTCGTAGATCGACGAACTCAGCACCACCGCCCACACATGGGCATCCACGGGGGATCCCTCCCAATAGCTGCGAAGATCGCGGCCAAACTCCTGCAGATCGCCCCCGTAGCTATGCCAGGGCCGCAGCCCCCCATCCCAAAGCTGGCGATTCATGGTCAGGCCATTGCCATGACGGTGGATGGTCATGGCCGCACAAAGGGGAAAAGGACGAGCGCCCTCGGCTCCCATGCGAGCATTGGTTACCGCCCCAGAGACAACGGGGGAGGCATCCAGGCGACCAAAAATAATCCCGTCGCGGGAGTTGCCCCAACTTGCCTCGCGGCTGAGGGTGACATTCAGGCCGTACTTGCGGAAGAAGCCTTTTTCCCAGGCGATGGCGAAGGGGGCACAGTCGTTGACAGGTACAAAGCCTACGGTCAGGTTTGGCTTTTCCAGGCTGGCGGAATCGACAACAGGCTCTATTCCTAGGGCAGCAGCAGGGTGCTGAGGGCCATGCTGGGTTTGATACTGACGGCAGGCGGAAAAGGCGATCGCGGCGGCAGTAGCGCCCGCCCCTCTGAGCAGGGTGCGTCGCGTTAACGGTGTATGCATAGATATCTCCAGGGCCTAACTGCTGCGAGCCGGACGATGGGTGACTACGGTTTGCAATTTGGCCAGAGCATAGTCTAAAACTAGGCCAGTTAAACCAATCACAAAAACCGCTAAAAATACCGAACTAACGTTTAAACGGTTCCACTCATCCCACACAAAAAAGCCAATGCCAATGCCCCCGGTAAGCATTTCAACCGCTACGATCACCAACCAAGCAATGCCCAGGCTAATCCGGAGACCAGTAAAAATGTAGGGCAGACTAGCGGGTAAAACCACCTTGATCAGCTGCTTCCATCGGGGCATTTCCAGCACCTGGGCCACCTCTAAATAGTCCTTGGGGACATTGCTAACCCCCTCCGCCGTGTTGATAATGGTGGACCACAGGGAGGTAATGAAAATGACGAAGATGGCAGAGGGCTCTGCGGCATTAAAGATGGCCAGGGCAATGGGTAGCCACACCAGGGGAGACACCGGCTTAAACACTTGAATGATCGGGTTCAGGGCTAACCAGGCCCCGTGGGATAAGCCAATCCAAACCCCAACCGGAACGGCTACCATGGCCCCCAGCAAAAAACCAATGCACACTCGACGCAAACTGGCTAATAATAGCCAGCCCAAGCCAAGATCCCCCGGCCCGCGACGATAGAATGGATGCAAAATAAAATCTAAATTTTTCGCCAAAGCCTCTGGGGGAGTGGGCATCATTTCTTGACGAAATAGGGCAATGATCCACCAAAGTACGATAACCCCGGCGAAGCCGACGATGGGCAGTAAAATAGTAGGCTGGAAGAAATCATGAAAAAATTTGATGGCGCGATCGTTTGCGCCATCAATGGACCCCGTAGAGCTCATGAAAGAATTGCCTTATTTCAAAATGGATAAGGTATCTGAGGGTATAAATAAGAATCCTGGTATCCATCTAGCGAGCTCTAGACTAAAGCAATTATGCCATAGTCAAAAAAAACCGCTTGATCGCAGTCTTCTCTCGATGCTGACGAGGTTAGCTGCCGGGCTAGGACTGAGAGATGTCCTTCTCCAGAAAGTCACACTGAAGATACGCCCCTATATTCTAAAAGAATTTGGTTCCCCCGTTTCTCATTCAATTAGATGTAGTATTTTTTCATCTAACCCAATGAAAATTAAGCTGACTTACTCAGACAGGTAAAAAGCTAACACTAGCATCCTTAAGTTGTCAATCTCTGATGGCGTCGCAGTGTTTGTAGCCCGTTCTGGGAGAGGGGTTGGGGAGGGGGCGGTGCGTGTTTTGTCAGTCAACCAGAGGTTTATGTATGGTGTTGACCATAACCCGAAAAAGCAGGAGTAGATACTACTCCTGCTCTTCAAGCTAAACCGCGTCTAATTTCAAACCTGGAGTTTCCCTCCCCCTAAGTTCCTCTCCCCTCAGGAGATCAACTTTCAAGGGTTTTCCCGGCTCCCCACTCTAGATTAAGCAAGCTACACTCTCTGGGAGAGGGCCTAGGGATAAGGGGGCAGAACTACGGTCTCGATGTGGGCCTGGCTTAAAAAGTTTAGATCAGACGTCTAAATTTGCTCCTTCTCCAGGGGAGAAGCAAAGTAGGTGGAGTATAACCAGCCAGCCAACAGGGCCCCCAGGATGGGAGCAACCCAGAACAACCACACCTGACCAAACACCGGGCCACCTACGAAAAGGGCGGGACCAGTACTACGGGCAGGGTTAACGGAGGTGTTGGTGATGGGAATGCTAATCAGGTGAATCAGGGTCAGGCCTAAACCAATGGCAATGGGAGCCAGACCAGCGGGGGCACGGAAATCGGTAGAGCCTAGAATGATCATCAGGAAGAAGAATGTCATCACCACTTCTGCGATGAAACAGGCCAATAGATTGTATCCACCAGGGGAATGATTCCCGAAACCATTTACTGCCAGAGGATTACCGCTGGAGGGGTCGATGGCAAAGCCAGGCTGACCAATGGCGATCAGGTAGATAATGCCGGCACCGGCGATCGCGCCTAACACCTGAGCGATAATATAGGGGAGCAATTCGCCGCCGGGAAAGCGACCACCAGCCCAGAGGCCAAAGGACACAGCCGGATTCAGGTGACAGCCAGAAATATGGCCGATCGCGTAGGCCATGGTCAACACCGTTAGACCGAAGGCGAGGGACACCCCCACGAAGCCAATACCAATATTAAAACTATCGGCAGTACCTTTATCGGCCAAGAACTTAGCCGCAAAAACCGCACTACCGCAGCCCCCCAGCACCAGCCAAAGGGTGCCGAAAAATTCAGCTAAACAACGCTTACCAAGCGGCATAACTTATCACTCCTAGGATTGTCTGAATGGGCACTTAATTGAGGATAATTTTGAGGATTTACAGATCTTGTACAAATACATTTTGATTTTCTCTGAATAAATCCCACTTGTGAGAGTAGGAGATGATTATAAGAATGGGATAAAGGTGATCTTGTTTATTCTTAGAAGTTCCTTATCTTTAGCCTATAATATCAATAACTATAACGACCATAGATGGAACGACCAAATCAACCTCAGTCCTAATAATTAATTGGGACTGAGGTTTTTTCTATGAGATTTTGCCAAAGCTAAGGGATAATCCTTGGTCTGGGTAAAGATCGATATTTCGGCATCCTAATCTTAAGCAAAAGCTTAAGCTTTTCAAGGAGGAGCACCTATGCAATGGCAGTCAGGACGTCGTAGCGTCAACGTAGAGGACCGGCGCGGCATGCCTGCCGGTGGGGTGGCGGTGGGCGGCATGGGGGCCATCATTCTGGCCCTAGTCGTAGCCCTGTTGGGGGGTGACCCGACGGTGGTGCTGCAATCGGGGACTAGCCCAGGTAGCTATGACGGTTATGCCCAGGTGTCTCCCGCCAACTCTGACACGACCGCTGATTTTATGGCTGCGGTGCTGGCGGATACGGAGGATACCTGGCAAGCCATCTTTCAATCTCAGCTAGGGGCACCCTACCGTGAGCCTAACTTAGTGCTCTACACCGGAGCGACCCAGTCGGCCTGTGGGTTAGGTAAGGCGGCCATGGGGCCCTTCTATTGTCCTGCGGATCAAAAAGTCTACCTGGATCTGAGCTTTTTCGAGGACTTAAAAAATCGGCATCAGGCTCCCGGGGATTTTGCCCAGGCCTACGTGGTAGCCCATGAAATTGGTCACCATGTGCAGAATCTAATGGGTATCTCTGACCAGGTGAGGCAGATGCAGCAGCGGGTGAGGCCCGCCGATGCCAATGATCTATCCGTCCGTTTGGAGCTACAGGCCGACTGCCTGGCTGGGGTTTGGGCTCACCAGGCCCAACTGGCTAGAAATGTGCTTGAGGAGGGGGATATTGAGGAAGCTCTAAATGCCGCCAGTCAGATTGGGGACGATCGCCTACAAATGCAGGCCCAGGGCTATGTTACCCCCGACTCCTTCACCCACGGCTCCGCTAAGCAGCGGGCCACCTGGTTTTACCGCGGCATCGAGACCGGTAATCTGGCCCAGTGCAATACCTTTGACGTGGCTCGTCCCTAGGGATGGGGCAGGGGTGAGCCAGCCTGAACTTCAGGGGCCGATCATGCTCCAGAGGATGGCAGTTCTCACCCCATACCGTTACTATGATCTCTCCTGGAGAGCGTTTATCAATTCCTTATGTTTCTGGTCTACCATCCTCAACGGGAAACCACGGGATACAACTTGCACCTTCCTTCTCTTCTGGCTTGGATTCTGCTCTAACAGTAAAGCTAGCGCTGACTGCCGGAAATTCCTCCGTCCCTCCTGGCTCCTGAATTCTGGCTCCTGACAGCTGACACCTAGCTTTCAGGTTGATGCCCAGGCGTATCCCCTACCTCTGAAACCGTTCTGCTCATACTTCATCGGTGCTTGCTTATGTTCCATTCCAATACTACGGCTAGCGTTTTGCGGCGATCCCTGGTGCTGGCGGCCACCCTACCAACGGTTTTCGCTCTGTCTTTAGCCCTAGAACCTAAGTTCGACCTGCGGGCCCAGTCTGTGAACCCCCTAGAGGGGGTGAATATTCCTACTGAGCTTGAGCCTGGTAGCCGGTTGACTATCCAGAGTTCAGAGGCGATGCGGCCGATTAACGAGGCTCTGCAATCCCGCTTTTCCGGGCAAGTTGCCAATACGGATCTGAAGGTGGATTACACCGGTTCCGATCAAGCGGTGAAGTCGGTGATTGATGGACAGGCTGACCTGGCCGCCATTGGGCGCCCCCTCACAGAGGCTGAAAAACAGGCCGGGGTAAGGCAAGTTCCTCTATCGCGCCATAAAATTGCCCTAGTGGTTGGGCCAGGCAACCCCTTCTCCGGTAGTTTGACCGTCGAACAGTTTGTCAAAATCTTTCGGGGAGAAATCACCAACTGGTCCCAGGTGGGGGGGCCGGATGTGCCCATTAAGTTGGTTGATCGACCCGATATTAGCGATACTCGCCAGGCCTTCCGCGCCTATTCAATTTTTAATGCCGGGCCCTTTCAAGTGGGGCCTGGGTCCACTCGCCTCAGTGACGATACTACGGCGGCCATGGTGGCGGAGCTGGGCAATACGGGGCTGGGCTATGCGATCGCCGATCAGGTGATCGATAACCCGGCGGTTAAGATCCTGCCGATGCACGGTACCCTACCGAATGATCCCCGCTATCCCTTTTCCCAGCCCCTGGGTTACGTTTATCGGTCCGACAACCCTAGCGCGGCGGCCCTAGCCTTCCTCGGCTACGCGGTTAACCCAAACAATGAGGCGGCGATCGAGGCGGCTCGTAAAGCCGCGGCTCAATCTCCCACCGTCAGTGAACCCACCGTCACCCCGGCCCCTAGCCCAACGGTGGAAACCCCAGCAGCGGTGGGGACCTCCCGCCGTTTCCCCTGGTGGCCCTGGTTATTGGCCTTGCCTCTGTTGGGCGGGCTGTTGTGGTGGTTATTAAAGGGACGCGGTGCGGCGGCGGTGGCCGGCGACTCCCGCCGCTTGATTCTGACTCCCCGCCATTGTCGTGATGCCTACGCTTACTGGGAACTGCCGGAGTCAGAGGTGGCGGCCCTGCGGCGGCAAAACTATCCCATGGCCCTTAAGTTGCATGATGTGACTGACATTGCCGATGTGGATAGGCAGTCTCCCCACAACACCCAGCAATTTATCTGCGACGCGGTCGCCGTCGGGGATTACCACCTGCCGGTGGGCCAGGACGATCGGGACTATTTGGTGGAACTGGGCTACCTGGGTGCCAATGACACCTGGCATGCCCTAGCCCGTTCCAGCCATGTGCGGGTACCGGCCTGTCCCAATGTTGGTGGTCTGTTGCCCACCGGTGTGGCGGTGGCCGGTACGGCAGGAGCCGTGGCTGCAGTAGCGGCCACGGCTCCTGCCCAGGGTCGGGTGGTGTTTTCCGCTAGGGACTGTCGCCACGGCTATGCCTACTGGGAATTACCCCAGGCCCATGTGACCGATCTACTAGCTAAGGGGCGTTCCCTCCGTCTACGGCTTTACGATGTGACCGAGTTACCGGGCCAGGTGGTGGGTACGGCTAATAACGTCGAGGAATTTGAGGCTAACCTCACCGCCCAGGGAGATCTACAGGTACCGGTGGCAGTTGACGATCGCGATTACCTGGTGGAACTGGGCTATAGCGAAGGGCCACACCATTGGCATACCCTGGCTAAGTCGGAGCCGGTGCGGGTGCCGGCCTGTCCAGATGCCGCTACGGCGGCGGCCTCAGTCCAGGGGGTCAGTCATAACCTGACCAATCCCCTGGCGAGCAAGACGGGCAGTAATCTGACCGGAGTGGGCCCCGAAGTGGATAAGTCCGCCACCGATGTCGGCCAGGGGGTGGCTAAACTAGCCGGTGCAGCCCTGGCCGGTGGCGCAGCCGCCGTGGCTGGGGTGGGAGCGGCCACCGGTGCCCTCTTTGGCAAGACCGCCGAGGCTGTGCAAGCTGTCACCGCGGGTATGGGGGCGGGGTCTCGCAACGATATGGGGGCGGAGAGCAAAATCATTCTGGTGCCCCGGGGGTCCGATGCGGCCTACGCTTACTGGGAGGTGGCCGACGTCCATCGGGATGCCCTGAAAACCGAGGGGGGGCGCACCCTGGCCCTACGCATTCACGATGCCACTAACCTAGAGCTTGACTATCAAAGCCCCCACAGTACGCAGGAATACCTTTTGGCAGAGGCAGATCAGGACAAGCACGTCCCCATTTTCGTTCCCGATCGAGACTATGTTGCCGAGCTTGGCTATCTCTCCGATCAGGGGGACTGGTTGCAGCTGATCCGATCCCTCCATGTGCGGGTGCCCGCCTCCTAAGGGCTACGATTTCCATTGTTTGAGTAAATTTGTCCGGTTATCCGATTTCCGATTACTTAAAGGACTTTCTTCCCATGTCTCTTTTCTTTGACGTTCTCAGTTCCATCAACAATCCTAATCAGCAGGGTAATGTCGACCAGCTCAGCTCGGTGTTCAATTCTGTGCAGCAGTTGGCGGGTAGTCAAGGGGTTAACCCTGATCAAATGTCCGCCGTGCTGAATGCCCTGGGGGGCGCTCTCCAGCCGGCCCTCAAGCAGCAAGCCAGCACCATGGGGGTTAACCATCTGGAGGGGATCTTGGGGCAATTGGCGGGAGCCGGCGGCTTATCAGCCCTGCAGTCCGCCATTCCTCCCCAAATCCAACAGCAGGTAATCCAGGCGATCGCCCAGAAGACTGGTATGAATGCCGGTATGGTGCAGACCATGCTACCCAAGTTACTGCCGGTGGTGATGGGCCTGCTAGGCATGGGAGCCGCAAAACCTGGGGTGGGCGGAGGTAACGCCCTGCTGAATGCCTTCCTGAACACCAGCGGCAGCGGAGCCACCGACCTGGGCACGGTGATGAACTTTGCCGGCCGCTTCCTGAATCCCCCCCGTTAACCCGGCTGCCTAACGGTGGGCAGCCTAAAGTGGGAGCAAGCTAGAACGCAGGGCTACACCAGTAGAGTAGTCCTGCGTTCCCCTTAGGGTTACCCTGAAGGGAAGCTATCGACAGGGGTGGGGATGGATGAGCCAGGCCGCGCAGAACACCGTCAAGTTGGCGATCGCCCAACTGAATCCCACCGTGGGGGACCTGGAGGGTAACAGCCAGCAGATCATCCTGGCGGCCCAACAGGCCCAGCAACAGGGAGCAGAGGTCTTGATCACCCCAGAGTTGGGGCTGTGCGGCTACCCCCCCCGGGACCTGCTGCTGCGCCCCAGTTTCATCACCGCCATGGGGCAGTGTTTGCAGCGACTGGCCACCCAGGTGCCCCCCCAGCTAGCGGTGCTGGTGGGCTTTGCCGCCCCCAACCCCGAGGCCCATGAGCAGGGCCAAAAGCCCCTATTTAACAGTGCGGCCCTACTCCAGGCCGGGCAAGTCAGTCAGGTGGTCCACAAGCAGCTTCTACCCACCTACGATGTCTTTGACGAAGACCGCTACTTTGCCCCAGGGCCAGACCCCAAGCCGGTCACCATTCCCCTGATCGGAGGCCGGCAACTGCGCCTGGGCCTGACCATCTGCGAGGACCTCTGGAATGATGAAGAGTTTTGGGGGAGTCGCCGCTACCCCCATAACCCCATCGCCGATCTGGTGGCCCAGTCCGTCGATGCGGTGATTAATTTATCCGCCTCCCCCTATGCCCTGGGCAAGGCCGCCCTGCGCTTGGCCCTGATTAGCCATAGCGCCGCCCGGTTTAACTGCCCGATTATCTACGCCAACCAGGTTGGGGGTAACGATGATTTGATTTTCGATGGCGCCAGCCTGGCGGTTAACCGCCAGGGGCAGCGGGTGGCCCAATTGCCCACCTTTGCTGCGGCCCTGGCCCTGGTGGACTACGACCTGGTGAGGGCAGATTTGCAATCCGCCCCCCTCCCTCCCCTGGCTAGCGATGACCATGGATCTCTCTGGGCCGCCCTGGTGCTAGGGGTGCAGGATTATGCCCGCAAGTGTGGCTTTAGTAAGGTGGTGCTGGGGCTCAGCGGTGGGATTGACTCCGCCCTGGTGGCCGCCATCGCCACCGCCGCCCTGGGCCCCACCCAGGTGCTGGGGGTGTTGATGCCCTCCCCCTACAGTTCTGACCACTCCATCACCGATGCCCTGGCCCTCTGCGCTAACCTGGGCATTGATCACCAGATTCTGCCCATCGCCCCCCTGATGGCGACCTACGACCAGGCCCTGGCGCCCCTGTTTGCAGATACCTCGACTGGTGTGGCGGAGGAAAATATCCAATCCCGCATTCGCGGCAACCTGTTGATGGCAATCTCCAACAAATTTGGCTATCTGCTGTTGTCCACCGGCAATAAATCAGAAATGGCGGTGGGCTACTGCACCCTCTACGGTGACATGAATGGCGGCCTGGCGGTGATTGCCGATGTCCCCAAAACCCGGGTCTATAGCCTTTGCCGCTGGCTCAACCAACGGTCTAGTCAACCGGGCAGATCCCCGTTGCCCGGTCCCTGGCGGTCCCCTGACCACCCCCTGATTCCCCAGGCGATTCTCGATAAGCCCCCCAGTGCGGAGCTCAAACCCGATCAGGTGGATCAGGACTCCTTGCCGCCCTACGATGTCCTAGACGATATTCTGGAACGGTTGATTGAGCAGCACCAGGCCACCGCCGACATCGTTGCCGCCGGTCATGATCCCGCGGTGGTGCAGAGGGTGATAGGGTTGGTGGCCCGGGCCGAGTTTAAACGTCGTCAGGCACCCCCCGTGCTGAAGGTGAGCGATCGCGCCTTTGGCCAGGGCTGGCGCATGCCGATCGCCTATCGTTGGCCAAGGGATGATTTTTAGCCCCGGCTGACATACACTTTGGCAGTAAATTAGTGGTCTAGTGGTTGAGCCTCCCTGGCCAGACTTGGTCTTTGTCAATCAAAACTGTTCTCAGGGTTTTGGCCCAGACCATAGAACCAAAGGCTGGCTAAACTATAGGCAGGCCCCTCCTATAGTCGGGGAGAGTCAGTGGCAGACAGTTGGGGCCACCAGTGGGCCTATACGGGTAAGGGAAGGTGGAGCGTGGTGACTTGGCAGCGGCAAGAACTTCAGGCCTTAATCGCTGAAATCGATAGGACTCTTGTATCCACCACCGGCCCTGAGGAGGGCAGCCTCCCTCCAGAGCACCAGCCCCTGTTGGCTAAGATTCGCAATCAGCTAGGGCAATGGCTAGCCGCTACTCCCATTAGCCCAGAGACGCCCCTGGGGGATGCCACCGCCACCGCCGCCAGCCAGGTGCTGAATGCTCTCCTCCAGGAAATGCAGTACCTGAGGGGCCAGACCCAGCAAATTTTAACCCCCCTGGAAACTGAGGTGGCCACCCTGCGGCAGCAGCGAGAAACCCTGCTGGCGGAGGTCCAACAATTACAGCAGCAGCGCCAGGCCAGCGCTATCCCCAAGCTGACCGCCACTCTGGCCCCCGAGTTAATTCAGCAATTGACGAACCAGATCGATCTCCACGTGGCCAACCAGCTTGAACAGGCGATGGCCCGGTTAGAAACCGCTACCGCCAATCGCTACCTGCTCAGCCAGGACGCCCCAGCCACCGCCAGCCTGAAGGAAGGGAACGGAACCGCCATTACCCCTGAACAACGCCTGGCTTACCTGCAGCAACTACAGTTGGAAACCGATCAGTTGGTGCGCCATCTAGATATCTCCCTGCGGGCGGTCTTTGACAGCCTGCACCAAACCCTCTCAAGTTACCAGGACTCCCTCAACCAGGGGCTCAATACCATGTATCACCTGGGTCAACAGGGGGAAGGGGTATTTGCCACCCTGGTGAATCGTCTGACTCAACAGTTGACGCCGGAGAGCCTCGCCTACCTGGAGTCCGGTTCCTCCTGGACGGCTCAACGGCTAGGCTTGGCCCTCTCTCCGCCGGAGAGCACTGCTGTCTCTACCTTTACGCCCCCAGCGGTATTACCTCCCCTGGAGGTTCCAGAGGAGAATTTAGACTGGGATAGCTTCACCTTTGACCTGGATGATGACATTACCCTACTACAGCTGGATGAGGAAATTGACCAGCTCCAGATCAACGTCCCTGCGGTTGAGGATAGGCAAGAGCCCTCCCCGGCCGCAGTTGACGATGCTTCTCTGCCTACCCCCCTTGCAGAAATCCTAGAGGATCTGCCCCTATTGGATCGGTTAAGACCACCAGTCCCCGACCCTGCCATGGTGGTATCTGGGCCGCCAGCATCGGTTCAGGACCCGGTGAGCCGAGTATTTGCAATGGAATCAGAACCCAGTCCCAGGGCAGACAGTGAGGGCACCTCTGGTCCTGCTTCCGCCGAGGAGTGGGGAGATGATTTAGATGATTTAGATGATTTAGGGGAGACCTTGACCATCTCCTCCCTACAGGAGTTGCTGCCAGATCCCCTGCCCTCCAGTCATGGGGGTGATCTGGGGGATGGAGTGTTTAACTTCAGCGATGCCGCCGAGGCTTTCTATCCATCCACCACCGCCTCCCCCCAGGAAGATTTACTGGCGGTTGATCCGCCTCCGCCGGTCTATGACCTCACCCTGGACCCTGCCACCCTCAGTTTTCTCACGGAGGACCTGGTAAACCTGGAAGCCAATTGGTACGCACCCGGGGATCTGGCACCGATTCTATCCGATCAGGATCTGAGCCTGACCCCAGAGTTTGCCCCAGACTCCCCTCCGGAATCGGACCTTCCCCTGCTGGAGGAGGCTGGCCTGAGTTGGGCGGATTTAATAGCTATTTCCAGTGCGGCGGCGGCCATTGATCAGGATCAGTATTTTCAGGATCAGGACCAACCCCCGACTTCCGGGTCTGTTTCAGCTGAGCAGGCCATTGACCTGAGGCCAGAGTTTACCCCAGATGACGTGACTAGCCAGCCTACCATGCCAGAGGCAGAGTCCAGGGGGCTTTCCAGCCTGAAA
This sequence comes from Leptolyngbya sp., assembly GCA_040374235.1. Classification (GTDB taxonomy): domain Bacteria; phylum Cyanobacteriota; class Cyanobacteriia; order Phormidesmidales; family Phormidesmidaceae; genus Nodosilinea. Next base: position 41,205 of record JBEIUS010000005.1, read on the forward strand.
ACCGAAGAAGGGGGCTCCCTAGCTGGGGAACTGGGCCAGGATCCTTGGCCAGCAGCACCCCCTGGGGTAGAGATGGGGATAGGTGGAGGAGCTAACGTCGACCCAGTCATGGATCTCGATCTTGTATTGGGGGACCTGAGCCTTGACCCGGTATTACCGGAGGCTGGGGTGGCGGGGATGGACTCCCCCATGGCTGAGGTTGAAATTGGAGAGGGGCAGATAGGGCCATCTGCAGAGCCGGACACCCCTGAGAACAATGTGCCTGAGGAGCTCCATCTCCAGACCTCCAGCCTATCCCTAGCCCCTGAACCAGGAGTCGGGGAGGGCGGACTGGAGTCACCGGGGCCCGATCAGCGTATCAACGAGCAGTTCCCCTTGTTGACGGAGCCAGAACCCCTGGGCGCAGATCCAGAGGTGGGTCTGGAATCTCCACCGACAACGACCGCCGATCTATTCCCTACCGATTCATTCCAGGAGGAGAAGATCTTCCCCTGGAATGACCCTGGAATGACCAGTCTTGAGGGCTCTGAGGCAGACCAGGCATCCCCGCCAGAGGCCCTAGGGGAGGACTGGGAAGACCCCTCTGTTCGACTCCACCCTCTGGCCCCGGTGGATCGCCTGGCTAACCTGGAAGACGAGTCGCAGCCGGTGATCGGTGATCGTCTCGAGGTTGAGCCCGTCCTACCCCTGGGACTCGCCGCCATGGCGGTGAAGGACTCTACCCTCTGGTTCCTGGGCCTGGACGTGGGCACTACGGGATTGTCCGCCGTGCTGTTGGAACGTAGCAGCGGTCGTGTTTATCCCATCTATTGGGTTGATCGGGGCATATCGGGGGCTACGGCGGATAAGTTTTTCCGCCTGCCGGCCCTGGCTACGGTGCGGTTAACCCAGGAAAGTAAGGCCTACCAGATTGAGTGCGTGGGTTCCTCTGCCCTGGCGGTTTCCTGGGGGGACGGGGAGGGCCCGGAGGAATCCCTGGTGACGTTGAGGGGGCTGAAACCCTGTTTGAAGTTTGCCATTCCGGCGGTGCTGGCGGAGGGCGAGGCGACCCAACCCCATATCCAGTGGTCCGAAAACCTGGCCCTGTCCCTCCAGGTCTTTCAAACTGCCTTACAGGCCCTATTAGTAACCTTAGCGGGGGGGCAAGCCGGCGATCACCCCTTCAGTCTGGGGGCGATCGGCCTGGAACCCCTGGCCTTAGAGCAGGCTTTAGGGCAGCTGGAGGGGGTGATCGTCAGCTATCCGGCGAATTGGCCCGACACCTACAGCTTTAATCTGCGGGAGGCAATCCTAGCTGCCGGACTGGTGGGCTCGCCGGAGGATATTTATTTCCTTGAGGAGGCGATCGCCGCCCTCCTCTCGGGCCTGCCCGATCCCCTGGGGCCCTCCATTACCGGTCAAAGTCAACCAATTCAGCAGCAGACCCTCTACGCCTGTCCCTGGGTGGGGGGCACCGTTGTATTGGCCGCCGGCAGCAGCGTCACCGAACTGGCGGTGGCTAACCTACCCAGCCATTTACCGGACCTCACCTACCAGGACTTTGCCCTGGCCGCCCTGGGCTATGCCGGCGATGCCATTGATCTGGATATTATTGCCAACCTACTGCACCCGGCGGATCGCCGTCGACAGCGCCAGTCCGGCGGATCCGATCACTCTCCGCAGGACTCTGCGGGCTGGGGTTGGCAGTCAGCCTTGCCAGAATTGCAAACCGCCCAGTGGCAGGACCTGCACCTGGATAGCCTGGAACTGCCTCGCCTAGTGGAGGCCGACCCGGTGCGTCGCCAGCGGTTACAGCAACGGTTGGAGAGCACGCCCCTGGGCCAGAGTGTTTTGGATGCGGCCCGCCACTTAAAAATCATCCTGCAGCACCAGCCCCAATTTGATTTGGAGTTGGCGGATCAGCACTGGGTGGTGCGGAGCAAAGACCTAGAGGATCGGATTATCGCCCCCTACATTCAGCGACTGAATGGCCATTTGAATCGGTTACTCAGCCAGGTGGGTCTCTCCACCCAGGGTATTAATCAGGTGATTTGTACCGGGGGTACGGCCTCCCTACCCAGAATCTCCCGTTGGCTGCGGCAAAAGTTTCCTAACGCTACCATTGTGCAGGACACTTACCATAGCGATCGCCCCCCCAGTTGTAGCCGGGTCGCCTACGGTCTGGTCAACCTGGCTCGCTATCCCCAGGTTTTGGACAGGACCCGTCACCAATACAGCGATATTTTTCTACTGATAGAACTCCTACGCACCTTCCCTGATCAACCCATGCCCTGGCAGGGGATTGCGCATCTACTCCAGCAGCAAGGTCTCAATCTAGATCTCTGTCAAGCCCACCTGATGGCACTGCTGGAGGGGCATCTACCCCCTGGTCTGGTGCCCGATGCTAACCACCATCCTTGGATTTCCCTGGGGGCAGGAGAGAATTTTGGGGCTCTGCTAGAGGCCTCACCCCTGTTTAGTCAACCCAGTCCTGGGGTTTACCTCTGTAATCCGAAATCTCGACAATGGCTGCTGGAGTACCTGGAACGGCTCCTGGCCCATAAACACCAGACCCTGGCGGACCCGTTATTAGTCAAATTGACCGCCCTGCCGATGGAGTCAGTTTCCTAGTCGGTTCTGTCCACCTCCTGGGTAGGGGGGATGGCCAAGGCTTCGCCGTCGGGGGTTTCCAGGACAAAGCCAGCATCGTGGATCATATCGTAATCGGCCTGGGCCGCCTGGCCTGGGGTGGTCAGGTAGTCGCCAATAAAGATGGAGTTGGCGGCGTACAGCCCCAGGGGCTGTAACTGTCTTAGCTGTACCTCTCGCCCCCCAGCAATGCGAATCTCCTGACTGGGGAGCAGCAGGCGAAATAGGCAGAGAATCCGCAGGCACTGGCGGGGGGTAAGGGGGTGTTGATCCGCCAGGGGGGTGCCCGGAATCGGAATTAAAAAGTTAAGGGGCACGCTGGTTATCTGCAACTGCCGCAGACTCAGGGCCATATCAATGATGTCATCGGTGGACTCACCCAGGCCAAAAATACCCCCAGAGCAGGTGGTTAACCCCGCCGCCTGCACCGCCCGTAGGGTGTCGATGCGATCGCTAAAGCTATGGGTACTACAGATATCCCCGTAGTGGGCTGCCGAGGTATTTAGATTGTGGTTAACCCGATCTACCCCCGCC
>JBEIUS010000163.1:0-7146 GCA_040374235.1 Leptolyngbya sp.
GGCTGGGGAAAATCAAACGGCAGATCCGTTTTACACACTGTCATGGCAAAATAGAAGCAATTATTTTGTTGAAGAGTCTGATTCTAAAGCGTTTCAGGCTCTTTTTTCTGTGATCTATTTATCCTTCGTGAATTATCCAGGTTAGGAGCCCTGTCGCCTAGCTCAGGGCATTGATGACATAGTTGATGTAGGAGTTGGCTTCAACCGCCGCATCCCCAGATAGGCCGTGGTTTGCCCGGATATATTTCAAGGCCTCAACGTACCAACTGGGGGATAACTCAAACCGGCTGTTAATTTCCGCCAGGCCAGCCACCAAGTAGTCATCGATGGGACCGGTCCCCCCCACCACCAGGGCGTAGGTAATGATCCGTAGATAGTAGCCAATATCTCGGACACACTTGGCCTTACCCCACTCATCGGCGGCATAATTAGGCCCCTGTAACTGGGTGGTGTAGGGGAACTTTTGGTAGACCGCATTGGCAGCCCCCTGGGTCAGGCTATCCGCCTTGCTGGCTAGTACCTTAGCGGCACTCAGGGTCGTTGCCGCCTGGCGAAAGCGGCCAAAGGCCACCTGCAACTCTCCACTGCTCAGGAATCGACCCTGGGAGTCGGCGGCGTTAATGGCTTCGGTTAAGGGTGTTTTTGACATGACAAGGTTTCTCAGTAATCTGGTCTCAGTAATCTGGTGAACAATGCTTTTGACCCGTTCTAAACCACGGCAGCCGCGGCTCGATCAAAATAGGTGCCTAACTCTGCAATCAGAGAACTGCAGTCACCGGGGGTAATATCCGCCGGATCATTCACGATCCGAATGGACTCCTCCTTTAATTTTTCAATCCCCGCCGCCACTGAGGCCCCGGGCACCCCCAGGGCCAAGTAGGTTTCCCGAAGACCGTTGAGGGCCCGATCCTCCAGAACGCTGGCATCCCCGGCAAACAGGGCGTAGGTGACATAGCGCAGAATAATCTCCAGATCCCTCAGGCAAGCCGCTGCTCGCCGATTGGTGTAGGCATTGCCACCGGGGGCAATCAGTTGGGGTTGTTCAGCAAACAGAGCCCGGGTAGCGCTGGTGACAATGGTAGAGGCATTACCGGTAATGCGGTTAACGGCATCTACCCGTTTATTACTATCACTGACCAGTCGAATCAGGGCATCAATTTGATCATCGCCCAGATAGGTGCCACGGGTATCTGCTTGAGAGACTACCCTGGAAAACAAATCAAAAGCCATAATCCTACTCTCCTAAAGGTTGACAATTAAAAACCATCGGACTGACCCCATAAATGCTGTAGACAGCCCAATATTGTTTTGTAGATTTACAAGGAGAAACGGCACCAAGCCATCCACTAAAACCATGGTTTTCAGCGAAGTTAAGCTGCAGCTACCTTGCTCAGTGGGCCGAGGAAAGCTCCAGATTTTAGCCGATGATAAACGGCATAGCAGTGGTGCCCCAATCAAGCTGGCAACTGTTATACCATTCACCATGGGTTGGCGAACAAGACATTTCCAGATCAGACCCTATGACTAATCTAGACGATTCTGTCCATGGCTACAGGGCCACCAAAGCCATGATCGGACTTTGTCAATCCCCTTGTATTTCAAGAAAAAAGACCAATTAAACTATGGTCAGACCGGAACCAACGTTCACGTCTAGTTCATTTATACAATAATTTTGAGGCGAATTTTCAAGATAATTAAATTTTAATTTATATTAAAACTCTATTTGTTTTCGAAGTTACAAATACATTTGTTTTGCTCGATTATTTGTTATTCGAGCTACAAATATCTATTAGTTTGACCGCAGAGGATCCCTTAAGATCGTAGGATTGATGAGGTCACAGCTGAAGACTATTAAAGTGTTTCTGGGATTACATCTTAGGGTTATATTGCCGCGCAGATCACTCTGGATAGGTATCCTATAGATGGTAATTAATCACTAAGATTCAGGGATAAATAATGGCTGTAAATTTCATGGAGTTTGGTTACAATTGTAATTCCCCATACCAGTGATTTGCCCTATCCCATGGGAAACTAGGCAGGACTATAGCCGTAGCCTGGTGAGGGCAGGCGGGCATGCCTACCTAACCTGGGCGTTTTGGTGTCTGGCCCTGACCCTTTGGTTTCGGCTCCGAGCTATCACCCTGACCGATCCACTCTGTATTGAGTCGTCTGGCCAGGGCTATGGTCTCCTAATTCACAGTTATTAATTTGCGTTATGACCACAGTTGATTTGCAGGTTCAGCCCGTAGCTGGCCGTATTGGGGCTGAAGTTATCGACCTGGAATTGAGTCATGCCCTTGATGACGGGACGATCAACGCCATTCGCCAGGCCTTAGTGCAATATAAGGTGCTGTTCTTTCGGGATCAACACCAGCTGGATGCCGCCAATCAGATTGCCTTCGCCCAGCGCTTCGGCCCCCTCACCGGAGCCCACCCCACCCTGCCACCGTTGGATTACCAACCGGAGGTATTGGATCTAGACTACGGCAAAAACCATGCCTACGCTAATTACTGGCACACCGATGTCACCTTCGTCGATCGCCCCCCCATGGGATCTATCCTCAGGGCGGTGGAGTTGCCGCCGGTGGGGGGAGATACGATCTGGGCCAATACTGTTAGCGCGTACCAGGATTTACCCGATCCTCTGCGATCGCTGGCGGATTCCCTCTGGGCTATCCATAGCAACGCCTACGACTACGTCACCGGCGTGACTAACCTGGATGAGGAATTCCGCTACTATCGCCAGGTGTTTGAATCCACCGTATTTGAGTCTCTTCATCCGGTGGTGCGGGTCCACCCTGAGTCGGAGGAGAAATCCCTGGTTTTAGGGGGTTTTGTGCGCCGTTTTAAGGGGCTGTCTCAGACAGAGTCGGAGGACCTGCTGCGCACCCTGCAGGGCTACATCACCCGACCCGAAAACACGGTGCGCTGGCGCTGGCGGCTGGGGGATGTGGCCTTCTGGGATAACCGGGCCACCCAACACTATGCAATCGCAGATTATGGCGATCGACCCCGTCGAGTGCAGCGGGTCACCGTAGTGGGGGACCTGCCCGTCAGCCTGGAGGGCCAGACCAGCGTCGCCCTGAAGGGGGACTCCGCCCAGTATAATGGGGACCTGGCCGTGGCCTCTTAAGCAGCGGCCCCTGTTCAGGAAGGCACTATTCAGGAGTGACGTGCCATGTGCCAGTTGCTGGGCATGAACTGTAACGTGCCTACGGATATTTGTTTCTCCTTTGAGGGCTTTTGTGCCCGGGGCGGTAAAACCGACGACCATAAGGATGGCTGGGGCATTGCCTTCTTTGAGGGCTTGGGGTGTCGCATCTTCCTGGATGACCATCCCTCCAGCTCCTCCCCCATCGCGGCCTTTGTTCGTCAGTATCCGATTCGATCGATGAATGTGATTGCCCATCTCCGCAAGGCCACCATCGGGCCCGTGGGCCTGGAAAATTGCCACCCCTTTAAGCGCGAGCTCTGGGGGCGGTACTGGGTGTTTGCCCACAATGGCGACCTCCCCAGCCTACCGACCCCTGGGGAGGGGGTTTATCGTCCGGTGGGGTCTACCGATAGTGAGCGGGCCTTTTGCCTGATCCTCAATACCCTACGGCAGAGCTTTGGTAGCCATAAACCCGGGATTGCCGATCTCTATGGGGTGCTGCAGCGGATTACCCAGGAGATCGCCAGCCATGGCATTTTTAATTACCTGCTCTCCGATGGTGAGCATTTCTTCGCCCACTGCTCCACCAAGCTCTGCTATATCCTGCGTCAGGCCCCCTTTGCCCCGGCCCACCTGATCGATGAGGATATTACGGTGGATTTCCAGGAGCTTACCACCCCCAGTGATCGGGTGGCCGTGATCGCTACCACCAGCCTAACTGACAACGAAGTTTGGACTCGATTTGAGCCAGGTCAGTTACTGACCTTTCACCAGGGTAGACCCCTGGCCCCCTCGCCATAGCCCCCAGGCCCACCTGCCAGGATTGTCACCCCTTTCCCTATCTCTGCAATTACCATGGTCGTTGACATCGCCCTTTCCCTCAACCGCTCCATCGCCGTTGGCCTGCTAGCGGTGATCAACTCCATCCAGCAAAACACCCCGAGCCCCCAGCGGCTGCGGTTTAATATTGCGGTCCGGCCGGAGGAGCATGACTACTTTCATCAACTGCTCAGCCGCCACTTTGCCGGGGCTGACTTTACCTGGCGGTTAGGGCAGTTTGAGCCCCCCGCCTACCTGGCGGACTATCTCAACCAAAAGTTTAAGCCGGCATCGGCCACCCAGCAAAACTCCCGCTACATGCAGTATGCCCGGCTATTTTTAGCCAGCCTATTTCCTGATGTCACCAAGGTGATTTATCTAGATGCCGACACCATCGTGCTGGATGATATCACCGCCCTGTTTGACAGCACCCCCCTGACCGCCGCCAGGTACCTGGCCGCCGTGCCCCAGCTTTTCCCGGCCATGGGCTACTTTAATAAACCCTGGCGGGCCTGGGATGAAATTCGGGCCTTTGAACAAGCCTTCAACAGTGGGCTACTGGTGACCGATCTATCCCACTGGAGGGAGCCCACCTACGACCGCATCCGCCATTACCTGGATTGGGACCGGCAGTACCACTACCAGATGCTCAACCTGGGGGATGAAACCCTGCTGAACCTGGTGTTTAAGCAGTACCTGCACCTCCACCCCCGTTGGAACCGCTGCGGCTATGGTAACCTGCGCCCCATTGCCTGGTTGTTAAAGAAAGACTTGAAGGAGATTGGCCTGATCCACTGGAGTGGAGGCCACCATAAGCCCTGGCGTTCCGCCAACATCACCTACGGGTCGATCTGGCACCAGTATGCCCTACCCCTTGGGGATGAAGCCTAGGGTGGGGTGATCCACAATCTTGTCGATTTCAGGGAGCTACGCTGCGGTGATATAAGTGGTATAACAGGCGTCTCTGCACCAGGAGAGGTGGCAGATTGGTCGAATGCGCCCGACTTGAAATCGTGTGTCCCCAAAGAACCGAGGGTTCGAATCCCTCCCTCTCCGTAGGCATCACCTCAGCGATCCGACCCAATTCCTCGCCGTAGCTGCTTCAGCAGCGATCGCCCTGCTGACCCCTGGGTTTAATAAAGGTGACTTGCCATTGGTTAATAGTCTGGCCCTACCCTAACCAATGGGGTTTTGTGTTGGCTTCTGCCTGGTCGCGGGTCACCCTATGCGCTGGGTTTGGTCAGAGCTGAAGGTCTTGTAGAAGGAGGCGGGGGAATGGGTGTTGAGGCAAAATCCTATGGACTTCGGGCTCATGGTTTAGATGATCAAAAGTGGACATGAGCCTCTTTGCCGCAGCCAACTACCGGAAGAAATTGATATGGATCCTAACCGCGACTGGGGTGCCAGCCCTAAACCCCACCAGGGGATGGCTCGAAAACCACCTCTGCATAGAACTGCTCGATCGCTAGGCTTAGGCCAATGCTCTTTAGCTCCACAACGTCGCCGGCTCGATAGCTGAGAATCAACCAATCCCCGGTAGCATTTTTATGATAAATATCGATCGCAATCTCCTCCGCACTGACCAGTACATAATCAATCAAATTGGGATTACGGCGGTACTTATCAAACTTCTTGCCCCGATCGTAGGCTTCGGTAGCCTCTGACAATACCTCAACAATCAAGCAAGGGTAACTAATATAGAGCGGATGCTCCCGATCGCGATCGTCGCAGGTGACGCTTAAGTCCGGGTAGGTGTAGCTGGCAGTATGGAGAACCTTAACCTTCAAATCTGAATTAAAAACCCTGCATCCACTACCGACCAGATGGGCGCGGATTAACAACAAAAAATTGATCGTGATCGCACTATGGTTTTGAGTACCCCCACTCATCGCATAGACGCGACCATCGATCAGCTCGTGTCTTTCTAGCTGCTGGGCTTCCCAGGCAAAATACTCTTCAGGGGTAAAGGAGCGATCGCTATCTCTAATCGCAACCATGGCCATACCTCCCCAACCCCACTAGCTTAAAGCCCCCGGAGCGGACCAGGCAAATTTTCTTGAACTAGTGCTTGATCAACCTTAAAGTCACGGGTTGAGACCAGCCGGGGGGACGGATAAATGGTTTACAGTACGAAGATTAGGACCGACAGATTGAACTCAAGCACTCATAAACCATGACCCATTTCGGACTCCTTTGTCCTACCGCTAGCGGCCATCTGAACCCCATGACCACCCTGGGTTATGAACTAAAACAACGGGGGCACCAGGTCACTCTAATCGGTACCTTAGATGCCCAGCCAAAGGTTTTGGCAGCAGGGTTAGGATTTTGCCCGATTGGTGAAACCGAGTTCCCGGCGGGCTCGAGTCAGCAGGCTCTGGCTCAATTAGGTCGACTCAGCGGGCTGGCGGCATTGCGTTACACAATTGACCTGTTCAGCAAAACCACATCGACGTTGTTGCATGAGGCTCCGGCGGCCTTTCAGCGTACTGGGGTAGAAGCCCTGCTGGTGGATCAGACTTCATTTGGTGGTTCAACCATTGCGGAGTCCCTGGACCTCCCTTTTATTAGCATTTGCTGCGCGCTGATGATCAATCGAGACCCTCAGGTGCCTCCCTTTAACACCGGTTGGAGCTACCATCAGACCTGGTGGGCTGGTTGGCGCAATCAGCTAGGCTATAGGTTAATCGATCGGCTTGCAAAGCCGATTACAGAGCTGGTGGCTGATTATCGTCAGCAACAGGGCCTACCTCAGTTCAGCCATCCCAATGATGCCTACTCCCAACTAGCTCAGATTTGTCAACAACCGGCTGCCTTTGAGTACCCCAGATCATCCCTACCTGGCTGTTTTCACTTCACCGGGCCCTTTTCCAATCCAGCTAGTCGCGAGCCTGCCTTTTTCCCCTTTGAAAAGCTAACGGGGCAGCCGTTGATTTATGCATCCTTAGGCACGGTACAAAATCGCCTGTTGGGCACCTTTGCCGCGATCGCAGCAGCCTGTCAAGACCTGGATGCCCAGTTAGTCATTGCCCTGGGCAGCGGCAGTACACCCGATGCCCTACCGGCCTTGCCCGGCTCCCCCTTAGTGGTGGAATTTGCCCCCCAGTTAGAACTGCTGCAACGCACTAGCCTGACCATCACCCATGCCGGCATGAATACGACCCTGGAGTCCTTAA
>JBEIUS010000031.1:0-24329 GCA_040374235.1 Leptolyngbya sp.
GAAACCCCAACCCTACAGCGACTTCCCCCATCTGCAGGGGGCCCAGGCCAGCTGTGGCGATCGGCCCAACTGCTGGCAGGTGCCGGTGGCCAGCTGGCGATCGGGGGCCGGCGACCTACAGTCTCAGTTGGAGGCCCAGGGCTATAGCCTCAGCAATGTCACCGGCGAGGTGCTGGGGGTGGAGACGGGGGTACGGGTCTACGCCGTTAGCAAGGCCGATCAGCAACCCTACTACTTAAATTTGGTGTCCTGCGGCGCTGGTCTGCTCTACACCATGACTGAGCAGCCGATCAGTGAGGCGGAGGTCTTGGCCCTACAGGCCCTTGAGTCCCCTCTGGATAGGGGGTCAATAGGCGTCCTTACCCCGCAGTAAAACTCCCAGGGTGGCGGTGAGAATTTCCAGGTCCAGGTTAAGGGACCAGTGGTCGATGTAGTGCAGGTCCAGGTGGGCCACATGGTCAAAACAGTCGATCTGCGATCGCCCGGAAATTTGCCACAGGCCCGTGATGCCCGGTAGCACCTGGTGGCGGATGTGGTGCCAGGCCTGGAACCGGGTCACATCCCGCACCGGCAGGGGACGGGGGCCCACCAGGCTCATTTCCCCCCGCAGCACATTGATCAACTGGGGCAGTTCATCCAGGCTGGTGCGGCGTAGCCAGCCCCCCACCCGGGTCACCCGGGGGTCTTGCTTGAGTTTGAACAAAATGCCGTCGGTGTTGGTGTTGGCGGCCTCCAGGTCAGCCTGTTGCTGGGGGGCATCAACCCCCATGGTGCGAAACTTCCAGACCCAAAAGGGCCGCCCCTGCAGCCCCACCCGCTGTTGGCGAAACCACACCGGACCAGGGGAATCCAGGCGAATGGCCAGGGCAATCGCCAGCATCAGGGGGGCGAGACCCACCAGGCCCAGGGTCGCGCCCAGGTAGTCGATCGCCCGTTTTAAGCGGTAGTCCCACCCCCCCATGGGGGGAGCATCCAGGCGCAGGCTGGGCAGGCCCGCGATGGTTTCCGGCAGGCCTCGCCAGTAGAGCATATCGCGGCTACTGGGCAGCAACTGCAGAGGGATGCCGGCCCGTCGCAACTGCCAGTAGAGGGCGGAGGTGAGGCGGGCGGCGGGGATGCCCTCCGCCAGTACCAGGCTAGGTCGACACTGGAGAATAGCCTGGTAGGTGGGGGAGGAGTGGGCGGTACTGGCCAGGGCGGCCCCCACCACTGGTAGCTGGGCGCGCTGCCAGAGCACCGTCGCCAGGGGCTTGAGGCGGCGAGCCGGAGCAATCAGAAAAATCCGGCTGGGTAGTCGGCGGCGATCCAGGGGGCGCAGCACCAGGGTTACTACCCCCAGGCGACAAACCACCATCAGTACGGTACTACTGAGCCAGGCGGAGAAAAACAGCGATCGCGGCAAATCCAGCTTCGGGTCGTAGACGTACATCCCCACCAGGGCCGTCAGATACACCAGACTGACCAGCTCACCGGCCCGCAGATAGTTGCGGGTGCGGTAATCACCGCTATAGAGGCCCGCCGCCGCCAGCAGGCTCACCGTTACTCCCAGGAATAACCAGAAGGGGCTGGGTAAGCCTAACCACTGCCACCATACTAACTGGGGGGGAATGGGGGAGAAAAACTGGTTCAGGAACCGGGCCAGATGCCAGGACACCCCCAGGGCCAGTCCATCACTGAGCAGCAGCAGTAGACTGCGCTGGCTGGTCCAGCTGATCAGGTCTGGCCAGCCCAACCGGCGGGGTGCTCGGATGTCACTGACCCCAGCGGCGGTAGTTTCTCCCCCAGGCTTGGCTTGGAGGCGGGCCCCAGGGATCTGGGGGCCGTGGGGCACCACTGGCCTCACATCGGCAAGTCCTGATGGGTGAAGGGTTTGGCCTGGGCCCCGCTGTAGGTGGCCACCACCTGGCCCTGGCCCACCAACTGGTACTTGTAGGTGACCAGCCCCTCCAGCCCCACCGGCCCCCGGGGGGGCATCTTCTGGGTGCTAATGCCGACTTCGGCGCCAAAGCCATAGCGAAAGCCATCGGCAAAGCGGGTGGAGCAGTTGTGGTAAACCCCCGCCGCATCCACCTGGTCCATAAATTGGGCGGCGGCGGCACTATCTTCGGTGACGATCGCCTCGGTGTGGCGGGAGCCGTAGGTGTTGATGTGGGCGATCGCCGCCGCCAGGCCCTCCACCACCTTCACCGCCAAAATCAGATCGCTGTACTCCGTGCCCCAGTCGGCCTCGGTGGCGGGTACCAGATCAGGCATGATCTGACGGGTCGCCCCATCCCCCCGCAGCTCCACCCCCGCCTGTATGAGGGCGGCCCCCAGGGGAGGCAGGACGGTGTCGGCAATGGCGGCATCCACCAGCAGGGTTTCAATGGCATTGCAGGCGGAGGGGTAACCCGCCTTGGCATCCACGGCGATGGCGATGGCCTTGGCCAGGTCGGCCTGGCGGTCTAGGTAGAGGTGGCAAATGCCCTCGGCGTGACCCAACACGGGAATGCGGGTATGGTTTTGGACAAACTGGACAAAACTGTTGGACCCCCGCGGAATAATCAGATCAAGGTACTGATCCAGGGCCAGTAGGGCCTGGGTTTCCTCCCGGGTGGTGAGCAACTGCACCACCGCCGGATCTAGACCGGCGCTGGTTAGGCCCTGCTTAATGGCGGCCACCAGGGCCGTGCAGGATTGCACTGCCTCCCGCCCTCCTTTCAGGATCACCCCATTGCCGGACTTGATCGCCAGGGCGGAGATCTGCATCACTGCGTCGGGACGGGACTCAAAGATGACTCCCAAAACCCCCAGGGGGCAGGTCACCCGTTTTAACACCAGGCCCTCATCCAACTGGCGGTGGAGCTGCACCGTGCCCACCGGGTCGGGTAGTCGCACCACATCCCGCAGCCCGGCGATCGCCCCCTGCAGCTTCACCCGGTCCAGCTTCAGGCGTTGGTAGAGGGGGGTGGCCAAATCATCGGCCAGGGCAGCCTGGCAATCGGCCTGATTGGCTGCCAGAATTTGCTCCTGTCGATCCTCCAGGGCCTGGGCGATCGTCTCCAGGGCCTGGTTTTTAGTGCGGGTCGAGGCACTGGCCAGACCCTGGGCGGCTTGCCGGGTGGCCTGGGCCAGATTCACCAGGGATAGGGGCGGGGAGGAAACGGTCATAGATCTGGGGCTACAGGGGGGTATTAAATCTGCATCACCTTCATTTTATCGTGATCTATTGACCTGGTGATCGGGCATGGCATCAGAGGCGTTGGCTAGCCATGCCTGGGGTCAGGTATCCTGGGCTATGGCAGTGTCAGTGCTGAGCCCTTGCAATTGATTCACCTCCCTACCCCATGCTAATCCAACTCCTGGCCATGATCCTGGTGGTGGGGGTGGGTTTTGGCCTGCGGCAGGCGGGTTTGCTGGGTCCCCAGGACCAAAAGACCCTTGGCAAACTCCTGACCCATTTAGCTATCCCTGCGGTGATCATTAAGGCTCTGGCCACCGCCACCATCACCGCCGATCTAATCGCCCTGCCCCTCTCCGCCCTGGTGGTGGTGCTGGGGCTAACCCTGATCGCTGGCCTGGGGGTCACCCTGCTCGGTTGGGAACGCCCCCGGGCTGGGGCCTTGATCGCCAGTTTCGCCTCCTTTGAGGGGGGTGCGATTGGCTATCCCCTGATGCTGTTAGCCACGGGGGAGGCGGGGCTGAGTCGGTTTGTGCTGTTTGACCTGGCCCAGGCCGTCTACCTGCTGACCGTGATCTACACCCTCTCCGCCTGGTTTGGTCAGGGTCAAGTCACCCCGGGCCGCATTGCCCAGAACCTGATCCAAACCCCTTTCTTCTGGGCGATTATGGCGGGTCTGGGCCTCAACCTGCTGGGGGAGCGATCGCTGCCGCTGCTGGAGTTGCTACAGATTCCGGCGGCGGGGTTCCTGTTGCTGGTGTTGCTGCTGTTGGGGATGACCTTTAGGGTAGATTTCTCCGGTCTGCCCCTCTACGGTGGCCTGGCCCTGGCTAAAATCATCTGTGGATTAGGGCTGGGTTGGCTGGCCAGTCGCCTCTGGGGTCTGCAGGGTCTGGATCAAACCGCCGTGCTGTTGGGGGGAGCCCTACCCCCCAGTCTGTTGACCATTCTCTTCTGTCAAGAGCATCACCTGGATACCCACTTCACCGTGGGATTCATCTCCATGGCGGTGCCCCTTTACCTGACGGTGATCACGCTATATATAGTTTTCTAGATCTATGGTTCTCGAGCCGTAGCCACCTGCAGGAGGGCGAACCTAATCACCTAGGTAGTTCCCCTTGCCTGATACCGAATCTAGGGCCAGGAACACCCCCCCTAAGCTCACCAGAATCACCCCCAGACCCTGAATAAGGTGCAAGGTCGATTGGCCCCCAGGCAAGAGACCATAGCTGAGGCCAGCGGTGACCAGGGGAATAGTGGCTGCCAACACCGGTAGGTAGCTGGGCTGACTAAACTTCTGGCTGTAGTGGTTGGCCAGGTAACCCACCAGGGTCAGCAGCCCCAGCCCCAAGCCCGCCCCATAGAGCCAGGCGGGGTGGTTGGGGAGGCTGGGGCCCGGGCCCCCTAGGGAGATAACTATCAAAATTAAACTGGTCAGCCCCAACACCGTAGAAAATTGCACTAGGGTGGTGGTGGCCAGGGGCAACCGTTGTAGGGTCAGCTGCAGGCTCAGCCAGTGGAGACCAAAGGCTGCCGCCGCCAGTAGGGCGGTGGCCAGCCCCCAGGCAGAGCCGCCCCGGCTGGTTAAGCCCAGTAGATCGGGCAGGGCGGCGAACACCAGGCCCATGGCCAGGGCCAGCAGGGCCACCAGCCGCAGGGGGCTGGGCCGTTGTCTTTGGCTCCACCAGGCAAGGGGCAGGGCCACCAGGGGGTAGGTAAACAGCAGGGTAACCGCTAGCCCCGGCCCCAGGTCGGCGATCGCCCGATAAAGCAACACCTGGGATAGGCCCAGGAACACCCCACTGCTCAGCACCCGCCCCAGGGTGGGGGAGGGCTTGGTCAATAGGGTGTTGAGGTCGGCCCTGAGGCTGGCCTGCAACTGGGGAGCCAGCAGGGCTAGCAGGGGCACCACCAGTAGCAGGCGAAGCCACAGCAGCAGCACCGCATTGGTCAAGGTGAGGGGCAAAAGAGGTGGTAGGGGCACCCGGCCCAGTAACTGACCGCCGTTGGCCACCCACCCCACCAGTAGATTCTGGCTCGAGAGGGCCAGCACGGCGATTAGGGCTAGCCCCAGGGCCCACCAATGGTGGACCTGGAGACCGGGGGAGGCGGGCTGGGCGATCGCTGGATTGGGACGGGGGACCCTGGGGATAGTTGGGAGAGGTGGAGTCGGTATGGGTTCTGGAGACAGGGGACGTACCAACTGGCTCTGCAACTCCTGGCTCAGGCGACCCACCAGGGCCTCGAGGATAGCCTCTCCCTGTTGCTCCAGGTTATGCATACGGCTTACCTGCTGGGAGAGGCTGCTTTGATAGCTAAATAAATCCTGTTGGAGAGTTTTCAGGCTCCGGTGCAGGGCCCCATCCAGATCCGCTAGCCCTTGATCGGCGGCCCTCAGTGCCGACTTATCTTGATCTGTAGAGCCTTCCCCCTGGTCAGGGGCTTCCCCCCCCCGATAGGCTTGCAGGTGGGTGGCCAGAGTCTGGGCCAGGTGACGAGCCCAGACCTCCTGCTGAACCTGTAGATCCTGGCTCAGACCCAGGCCATAGCGGGCCTGGAGTTGGCTCAATTGCCCCTCTAGCTGCTCTACATCCCGCATTAAGGCCTGTTTATGACGCTGCAGGGCCTTTATCTCCTGGGTAAGATCGGTCACCAGCCCTTGGCGGAGGCTGTCGAGGGCTTGGATCAGGCCCTGCAGGGTTGCCTCGGCGGGCGGATCTGTAGGGCCTGAAGGGCTGGCATTGGTGGCGGGATCGGTGGGCCCCATGGCGGTGGTTAAAAGGAGTCGAGGTCAAGGGCCTTGGAGCCACCCTCTTCAATCAGGGTGAGAATCCGGCCCAGTTGGGACCAGATTAGCAGCCCACTCAACAGGGTGAGGGGAGCCCCCATGGCGTAGGCAGCCTTGGTGGAAAAGCCAAACAACTCAATGCCCGAGGCTAGAAATACGCATACCCCGACACAGATACCGAAAAAGGGCACCTGCAACCGTGGCCCCCGCAAGCTGGCCAGAATCCGGGTAGATCGTTTTTGCTGCCACTCCTGCACCGATTGTTGTAGGGAGGTACTGAAGGCGTAGCCGGAACTGACGGCGGCCAAAAAGCCAGCTAAAAGGAGAATGTAGGGTGGTTGGGGGTACACGGTAGACCACACAGATGGAGGACGGTGAAAACAGGCAAACCCTCACGATTATAGCGGTAGCCCGGGAAGGGCGCTATAACTCCTCCAACCAGCGGTGTTCCGTTGCCGTCACCGGCCGCCACTGGCCCGGCCCTAGGGACCCCAGCTGTAACTGGGCGATCGCCTGGCGCACCAACCGCAGGGTGGGATAGCCCACCGCCGCCGTCATCCGGCGCACCTGGCGATTTTTGCCCTCCTCCAGGGTGAGGCTGAGCCAGCTGGTGGGAATCCGCTGCCGCACCCGAATCGGCGGCACCCGGGGGGGCAAGGGGGGTGCCTCGGGCAGCAGGGTGACCCGGCAGGGCCGGGTGCGGTAGCCCTTAATGCACACCCCCTGGGCCAGCTGCTCCAGGGCGGCGGGTGCGGGAATGCCCTCCACCTGCACCCAGTAGGTACGCTCATGGCCATAGCGGGGATGGCTGAGGCGGTGCTGCAGCGGGCCATTGTCGGTTAGCAGCATCAGCCCCTCACTGTCGCGATCTAAACGCCCCACCGGGTAAACCCCCGGCACCGGGATAAAGTCCTTCAGGGTCAGGGCCCCTGGGCTGTCATCCTTCCGGGTGAACTGGCTGAGCACGTTGTAGGGCTTATGGAAGAGGAGGTACTGGTGGCGGGGCATGGGGAGGGGGCGCAAGGCGTAGGCCGTAGGGGGAGGTTAGGGGGTAGGGGGGTGGTTGAGGTAGGCTTGCAGGCGGAGGAGGGTGAGGCTTTGGCTGAGGTTGAGGGGGAGCAGGGAGACCCCCTCTAGGCGGGACTGTACCCAGTTATCCCCCCAGTACCACTGGTGAAAACCATCCACCGTACCAGATAGCATCAGCACTAGGTGATCCTCCCCCATCTGGGTGACCTGGTGATGGAGGGACAGGGGCCCCAGGTGACCGGTGAAGCCCTGCCCCAGGGTGAGGTACTCCGGTAGGCCCCGCTCAAAACCCTGGGGCCAGAGCCACTGAGTAAAACACTGGGGCCTTAACAAACTCTGGCGCAGGGTCTCCTGGGAGGCCTTCACCGCAATCCGTAGACAGCTTTGCTGAAAGATACCTAACATAGGGCACAACCACAGAAATACCTTCCAGTATGCCAAAACTTTTCCCCCTACCCCCCTACCCCCCTACCCCCCTACCCCCCTACCCCCCTACCCCCCTACCCCCCCGCTATACTAAGAACCATTAAGGAGTCAGAAATCGCTATGGTAGATCAACTGATGCGGGCCACCGCTGCAGACGGGGGGATTCGGGTGGTAGGGGTGGTTAGCACTCGCCTGACGGAGGAGGCTCGCCAACGCCATGGCCTGTCTGCGGTGGCTACGGCGGCCCTGGGGCGCACCATGGCGGGGGGGTTGCTGTTGGCCTCCAGCATGAAGCGATCTCAGTCCCGGGTTAACCTGCGGGTGCGGGGGGATGGGCCCCTGGGGGGGATTTTGGTCGACGCCGGCCTGGATGGTACGGTGCGGGGCTATGTTGACAACCCCGCCGTGGAGCTGCCCCCCAATGCCCTGGGGAAATTGGATGTGGGTCGGGCCGTCGGCGCCCAGGGTTACCTTTACGTGGTGCGGGATGTGGGCTACGGCTACCCCTACTCCAGCACGGTACAACTGGTGTCCGGGGAAATTGGTGAGGATCTCACCCACTACCTGGCCTCCTCCGAGCAGACCCCCTCCGCCCTGGTGCTAGGGGTGTTTGTCAGTTCCCAGGGGGTGGAGGCGGCTGGGGGGCTGCTGCTGCAGATCCTGCCCCGGGCCGCCCAGGATCAGGCCATGGTTACCCTGCTGGAGGAACGGCTGGGGGCCCTGACCGGCTTTACCCCCCTGCTCCGCGCCCAAAAAACCCTGCCCCAGGTCTTCCAGAACCTGGTGGGGGATATGGGTCTGGAGATTTTGCCGGAAACCCAGCTGGTGCAATTCCACTGCCCCTGTTCCGCCGATCGCATGCTGGGGGCCCTGAAAATTCTGGGGGAGGCGGAACTGCAGGACATGATCGAGAAGGACGACGGGGCGGAGGCCACCTGTCATTTTTGCAACCAGGTCTACCACACCAATGGTGAGCAACTGGCCCAGCTGATTACGGAGCTGCAGCGCGATCGTTCCGCCGCTAATCCCTAGGGGGCGGGCTATGGCGGGCATCAAACACTGACTTATCGCCGATGTCGGGCACCAGGGGTTGACCCAGCTTGACGCCGACAAATAGTAAAAACAACCCCGCCCACAGAACCAGTAGCCCCTGCTCCACCCAGGGGGGCAAGAGGCCCAACAGATGGCCCAGCAGCAGCAGGGGTACCAGGGGGGTGAGCAGCTTACTGGTGAAGCGATCGAAGCAAAAGGCCTCCTTCAGGTAGATGCCGGTCAGGGCGGCGAAGCTGAAGCCTACCCCCCAGAGGGCCTGGGGGTGATCCACCACGGTTTGGGCGAGGGGGCCTGACCCGGTGTAGGCCAGGGCCAGGGAGGCCACCCCGCCCACCAGCCAGAACCCCTGTAATAGTCGGTGCAGGCTCACCATGTAGATGTGAATGGTGGCCAGGCTGAGGCCCAGGGCCAGCCAACCCAGACCGTAGCACAGGTCAATGGCCGCCAGGTGCGCTGGGCTGGGGGCAAAGCTGAGGCCGGTGGCGATGGCCAGGGCCAGGGCCACCAGCCCCAACCCCAGGCGGTAGAGCTGCACCCCCTGGAGATCCTGGGGGGTGAGGCTGTAGGGTCCAAATTGCCCCATAAAGGGGCCCAGGTGGGGTTCAGGGACGGTGTTCATCGGTGATCGACTCTCCTGGAGCATGGCATGACATCTCTGCCTCCATCCTACCCGGCCAGGGCCAGCTGGGTGGGCAGGGTGACGGTAAAGCAGGTCACCTGGCGATCGCTGGCGACCTCAATGGTGCCCCCCATGTGGGTCACCAACCGCCGCACCAGGGCCAGCCCCAGACCGGTGCCCCCCTGTTGCCAGGGATCGGCCTGGGGTACCCGGTAGAACTTATCAAAGATACGGGGGATTTCCTGGGGGGAATGGTCACCCCGGTGTTGCGAATCACAAACTGCACCTGGTTGGCGCCCCGGTCCCCCAGGGGATGGACCTGGAGGCTAATCTGCTCGCCGGGGGGGGTGTACTTGCAGGCGTTGTTGAGCAGCTCGGTCAAGACCCGTTCCAGGTTGGGGCGATCGGTGTGGACCACCGGCAGGGCCGGGTCCGTGAACAGATCCAGGGTCTGCTGGCGGCTCTTGGCCCGGGTGACAAAGCTATCGATCCAGCCCAGCAGCCAGGTCTTCACCACCAGGGGTTCCATCTGCAGGGGTTGGTTGCCGATGTCGAGCCGTTGCAGGTCTAGCAGGTCGTTAATCAAACTAATTTCCCGCTCGCACTCCTCCTGCAAAATATAAAAGTAGCGCGCCACCCGATGCTGGTCCGCCTTGGGCTTGTGCATATCGGCGTTGATATTAAACTCCTGGTTGAGGGTTACCCCTAACAACTGCAGGGCCACCCGCATGGTGGTGACGGGGGTGCGGAGCTCGTGGGAGACGGTGCTGAGGAAGTCATCCTTGAGGGTGTTGAGGCGCTCCAGCTCCTTCACCTAGGACTGGGCCGCTTCGTAGAGCCGGGCCTGGCGAATGGCGATGGCACACTGGTTAGCCACCTGCTGGGCCAGCCGAATCTCAATGTCGTTAAAGCCGTAGTCACAGCCGTTGATCAGCCACAGATCCCCCAGCACCCCCCGGTCGTCGACGATGGGGCAGGCCAGCATGGCCACGTAACCCCGATCGGGGTTGGGAATCATGGAACAAAACTGAAAGTACTGGCCCCTCAGTAACTGGTTATAGACCTCAGGGAAGGCGTCCATCTGGGAAACCCGGCCCTGGTAGGCGGGAATGGCGCTATTGGAGCTGTTGTACTCGTAGTAAATGGTGGAGGTGCGCTGCTCCAGATTGTAGAGGGCCGTATTCGACCCCTTGGCCCCCAGGGCCTCGGTTAGTTCCTGCACCGCCGTCAGCATAATCTGGTTAACGTCCAGACTATCCCGCACCCGGTCGGTGATCCGTTTCAGGCTGGCCTCCACCTCCAGGGCGGTTTGCAGTTCTTCGGCCCGCTCCGTCACCTGCCGTTCTAGATCGCTGTTGAGTTGCTGTACCTGGTGGTAGAGGCGTTCCCGCTCCTGCTGTTGCTTCAGGGTTTGCTCCATCTGCCACTGGGGGGTGATGTCCTGGAGGGTGACCATCACCAGGGGATCGGGGTCCTCCTGGTCGATTAGGCTGGTGGTCGCCATCAGGATACGGTGCCCCAGGGTGACCTGGTGCTGGTGAGCCTGCCCCTGGCTTAACACCACCAGGGCGGCTTCCTGGAAGGCATCGGCCACTGCCGAGGGAAAGATGGCCGCCGCCTCCTGACCCAGCAGCTCCGCCGGGGGGTAGCCCAGTAGATCGGCGTAGGCCTGGTTCAAAAATTGCCAGCGGTGGTGTTGATCCTTGAGGCATATGGGCAGGGCGATCGCATTCAATACCTGGGCCAACCCCTGGGAAACCCGGCCCCGGCCAGGGGCGAGATTGGCAGCTATCGCCGCAGAGTGATTAGGTCCCATAGATATAAATTTTGACGGCGAGCAGACCGGGGGACGGCACCCTAGCCCATCAGGATGACGGTATCCAATACATGAATAATACCGTTATCCGCCTCAATGTCCGCCGCCAGCACCGTGGCATTTTTAACCTCAAACCCCTCCGTGCCGTGAATGGGGATGGGGGCCCCCTCCAGAGAGGTCACCTCCCCCAATTTGATCAACTCGGCCTGGGTGTAGTGGCCGGCCACCACATGGAACTTTAAAATCCGAGCCAGCTGAGGGGGGTTTTGTACCAGGGTTTGTACGGTGCCGGCGGGCAGCTTGGCAAAGGCCTCGTCGTTGGGGGCAAACACCGTAAACGGACCGGGCCCCTGCAGGGCCTCTACCAGACTAGCCGCCTGGACGGCGGCCACCAGGGTGGAGAAGCCGGGGGTATTGACGGCGATATCAACAATGGTGGGCATGGCGGGTAAAACAAGCAATGACGTTTTATCCACTATAGGGCCCTAAAGCCCTCCGCTGTCGAGGCTGCTAGATACACCCATCTCTTATTGAGGCTCAACATGCCCCATTGGCTCCCCCGTCCCCCAAATTTGGGGGGGTTAGAGGTATTAGTGATTTACTACATTTCAAAGTCCCCCACAATATGCCCTCCGAGCCGCTACGCGAGGTGGGGATTTAGGGGGCCTTTGAGAGCAAGCCTACCAGACAAACCCTTGTGTGCTGAGGAGGCTGTCCAGGGGGGACCCGAGGGTTTTAGGGTGTTAATCAATGTAGCTCTGCAACAGTCGAATCATCGCCGCCACGGCGGTGAGGGAGGCGGTTTCGTTGGGGGTGTGGTACTCGGTGGTGGGCAGTTGCAGGGTGGTGCCGCTAATCGCCCCGGCGGTGGCGGCGGTCAGGCGGCCCATTTCGGTGCGCCCCAGGGAGTAGGGTTTGGTACGGGTGCGGTTTTGCTCCTCGATGTAGTCATCCTTGTAGCTGTAGGGAATGGCCAGCTGCTGACAGCGGTCCGCCAGTTCCTGGGTGATGGCGGGGGCAAAGCAGGCGCTGGCATCCTTGCGGCGCAGGGTGACCCACTGTTGATCGGCGGCCTCCCGGTTGTGGTAGGGGCTGGTATCCAGGGCCACCAGCCGCTGGGTGGCGAGTTGCTGGCGCTGGAACCAGGAGAGGGCATAGCGCCAACTGCGCCCCGACTCTTCCTGGGCGGTAAACAGGGCGGTGCCCTGAAAGCCACAGCGGAATAGGTAAATAATCAGGGCCGCACTAATTACGTTGTCCAATTGGGCGGAGACATAGCCGTCCTTAAACTGCAGCCGGTCTAGAAAGGCAACCGGGGTGCCGGGCTGGAGATATTCCAGGCCGTCCACCTCAAAGATCAGGTTGCGGCGCTCTGGGCAAATGTAGGAACGGGTAATTTGCCCCTGCCCCAGGTAGGTGCCGGTGTAGGGCAGGTGGGCCTGCACCCGCTGCCCTTGGAAACGGTTTTCGATGGTGTGCAGCATTTGCTCAGACACCGAGTCGCCGGTGAGTTCGCTCTGGTTGCTGGCGATAAAGGCGGCGTACTGAAATTCGTTGGGGCCGGTGCAGAGCAGGCCATGGCGGTCAATGTGGGCAGACAGGATCAGGTGCTGGGGGCGATCGCCCTGGGCCACCAGCACCCCATGGTAGTAGGTGATGTCCAGGCCAATTTCCTCTAACTCCCGCCGCAACACCCGAAAGAAAGAGTCTTCGCTGCCCACCACCGCGGGTTCGCGAATCAAGAGCTGGAGAATCTCCAGAAACTCCCCCAGATCAGCATAGGGGACCAACTGACTATTTCCCGAGACCAACGGATCAACCAGTAAACCCAGGGCAGCCATAGATATTCAGGAATTTGCTAGAGTTAATAATAATTTAACTTTACTCCGAGGCCCGCTTAGATTTAGTTGAATGCACTACCGTTTGGGCCAAAATCGAGATCAATTCGGTTGCCTTGGATCAATCCTGCAAACCCCAGTGGAGAAGCGGGGTATACTAGGGGGATCGTGCCAATCATCCCTTCAAATCCAGGTTGCCCCCCCGTGGACTTGTCTTCTAAATCTGAGTATGCCCTGCTGGCCCTACTGGAACTCAGTGCCGGTTACGGCGGCGGGCAACCTTTGCAAATTCGTCAAATTTCCGCCAATCAAAACATTCCCGATCGCTACCTGGAGCAACTGCTGGCCCATCTGCGGCGGGCCGGTCTGGTGAAAAGTCAGCGGGGGGCTCGGGGGGGCTACGTGTTAGCGCGGGCTCCCTGGTTAATCACCCTCTACGATGTGATCAGCTGTATCGAGGGCCTGGAGGCCCAGGGGGACATCACCAAAATACCCGAAACCGCCGAGGCATCGGTGATCCAGGAGGTGTGGAGTGAGGTGCGCCAGGCGATGGCCCAGGTGCTGCAGGGGTACACCTTAAAAGACCTTTTAGAGCGACGCAATGCCAAACAGCAGCTTGATATTATGTACTACATCTAATGCCCTAAGGCCATGCGTATCGCAGAAAACATTACCCAACTGATCGGCCGCA
Source organism: Leptolyngbya sp. (assembly GCA_040374235.1). GTDB lineage: Bacteria > Cyanobacteriota > Cyanobacteriia > Phormidesmidales > Phormidesmidaceae > Nodosilinea. Next base: position 13,421 of record JBEIUS010000031.1, read on the forward strand.
CCCCCCTGGTGCAGCTCAATCGGATTCCCCAGGCGGAGGGCTGCGGAGCCCGGCTGGTGCTGAAGTTGGAGGGTATGAATCCCTCCGCCTCCGTTAAGGACCGCATTGGCATCAACATGATTGAGGCGGCGGAGGCGGAGGGGCTGATTACCCCCGGGCAAACCACCCTGGTGGAACCCACCTCGGGCAACACCGGCATCGCCCTGGCCATGGCTGCCGCCGCCAAGGGGTATCACCTGATCCTGACCATGCCCGAAACCATGAGTTCGGAACGGCGAGCCATGCTGCGGGCCTACGGTGCAGAGCTGGAGCTTACCCCCGGGGTGGCGGGTATGGCGGGCTGTATTCAGCGGGCCCAGGAGATCCTCGACACCCTGCCCGATGCCTACATGCTGCAACAGTTTCGCAACCCGGCCAACCCTGAAATTCACCGTCGCACCACTGCCGAGGAAATCTGGGCTGACACCGATGGCCAGGTGGACATACTGGTGGCCGGGGTGGGCACCGGCGGCACCATCACCGGGGTGGCGGAGGTGTTAAAGCAGCGCAAGGCTAGTTTTCGGGCGATCGCCGTGGAGCCGGTGAACAGCCCTGTGCTCTCCGGTGGGCGGCCCGGTTCCCACAAAATTCAGGGGATTGGGGCAGGCTTTATCCCCGAGGTACTCAACCTCAGCCTGGTGGACGAAGTGGTGCAGGTGACCGATGCCGATGCCATCGCCTACGGGCGTCGTCTGGCTCGGGAAGAAGGCCTGCTGTCGGGCATCTCCAGCGGTGCCGCCGTCAAGGCGGCGGTGGAGGTGGGCAAACGACCGGACAACCAGGGCAAGCTGATCGTGGTGATTCAGCCCAGCTTTGGGGAGCGCTACCTGAGCACCCCCCTGTTTCAAGACGCCGAGTTACTCACCCCCCTACTACGGGGGTGAGGGGGGGCAGCGGTTGGGTGGAGGGGCGGACAGACGGGGAGGGAGTGGTTAAGATAGATACGAGTGTATGACCTTGCCGCCGGATTGAGACCCTATGCCCCTGCTTGCCCCCCTGTCGACGCCCCTGGTGGCGCCTAAAATCTATCGACTGCCCAGCGGTCTAACCGTGATCGCCGAGCAGATGCCCCTGGAGGTAGTCAACCTAAGCCTGTGGCTGCGGGTGGGGTCGGCGGTGGAAAGCGATGCCATCAATGGTATGGCCCACTTCTTGGAGCACATGATCTTCAAAGGCACGGCGGAGCTCCATTGTGGTGAGTTTGAACGCCGCATCGAGGAACGGGGGGCCTTGACCAATGCCTCCACCAGCCAGGACTACACCCAGTACTACATCACCACCGCCCCTAAGGACTTTGCCACCCTAGCCCCCCTACAAATTCAGCTGCTGATTAACCCCCGCCTCAGCGACCATGACTTTGAGCGGGAGCGACCGGTGATTTTGGAGGAAATCCGTCGGGCGGAGGATAACCCCCAACGGCGCACCTACGCCCGATCTATGGAGGTGGGCTTTGAGCGGTTGCCCTACCGTCGCCCGGTGTTGGGCCCCTCCGCCGTGATTCAGCAGCTCACCCCTGGCCAAATGCGGGAGTTTCACCATACCTGGTACCGGCCCCAGTGCATCACCGCCGTGGCGGTGGGGAACCTGCCGGTGGAGCAACTGGTGGCCACGGTGGCGGAGGGCTTTGAGCAGGCCATGGCACCCCCGTTGATCGAAGGCCAGGCTTCTATACCGTCCTTCCAGACCGGCTATGGCTACGACCCGGAGGCTCCCTTCCAGACCATCCAACGGGTGGTGCACCCCGACCCCAGCCTTAGCCAGACCCGGCTGATGATCACCTGGCGGGTGCCGGGGGTGCTGGATTTGCCCGATACCTACGCCCTGGATATCCTGGCTTCGATTCTGGGGCGGGGCCGCACCTCCCGCCTGGTGCGGGACCTGAAGGAGGAGCGTCACTTGGTCACCAGTGTGGGCTGTAGTAATATGACCCTGGCTCGCCAGGGGTTGTTTATGGTGTCGGCCAAGCTGGCGGCCGCCGATCTGGAGACGGTGGAGGCGGCCATTGCCGAACACCTACAGCACCTGCGCACCACCCCGGTCAGTCCGGCGGAACTGCAACGGGTGCAAACCCAGGTGGCCAACCGCTTTATTTTCGCCAACGAAAGCCCCAGTGATCGGGCCGGCCTCTACGGCTATTACCACACCCTCACCGGCGATATTGAGGATGGGGTGCAGTACCCTCATCGCCTGCAGGAGATGACTGTGGAAGACCTGCAGGCGGCGGCTCAGCGCTACCTGCGCCCCGATGCCTACGGTGTGGTGGTGCTGCAACCGGAATCACCCCAGGCGCGGTAACTGCCCCATGTGGACTGCCATTGCCCAACAGCTCAGCACCCAAACCGGTCTGCCCTTCTCGATTCAGGAGCGGCGATCGGTGGCGGGGGGCTGCATTAACCAGGCCTATCGCCTCAGCGATGGCCAGCGGGCCTTCTTTGTGAAGGTGAACCAGGCCAGCCGGCTAGCCATGTTTGAGGCGGAGGCCCTGGGGCTGGCGGAGATCTACCGGAGCCAGACCATCCGGGTGCCCCGGCCGATTTGCTGGGGCACCGAGGCGGATCAGGCCTACCTGGTGCTGGAGTGGTTGGATCTGGGCGGCACGGGGGACGCGGCCTGGCGATCCATGGGGGAAGGGTTAGCGGCCCTGCACCGGGTGGGCAGCGATCGGGGGTTTGGCTGGCCCCAGGCCAATACCATCGGCGCCACCCCCCAGCCCAACCCCTGGACCTCCAGTTGGCTAGAGTTTTATCGGGAGCAGCGGCTGCGCCACCAGTTTCGCCTGGCGGGCCGACGGGGGGGGCATTTCCCCCGGCAGTATGAGCTGTTGATCGCCCTGCCGGATCTGCTGGCGGGCCATCACCCCTCCCCCGCCCTGGTGCACGGCGATCTGTGGTCCGGCAACGCCACTGTTACCGTCACTGGGGAGCCGGTGATCCTGGACCCGGCCCCCTACTATGGAGATCGGGAGGTGGACCTGGCCATGACCGAATTGTTTGGTGGGTTTCCTGCCCCCTTCTACCAGGGCTATAACGCCGCCTACCCCCTGCCGGAGGGCTATGGTTGGCGCAAAACCCTCTACAATCTCTACCACATCCTCAACCACTTCAACCTGTTTGGTGGTAGCTACCAGGCCCAGGCCAACCGCATGGTTGATCAATTGCTACGGGGGGTTTAGCCCCAGCCCTAGACCGTGCCCCTGACCGGGTAGTTGCGGGGTTGGTTGGTTTCCACCTCGCCGTTGACCGCCCGCCGGTAGGTATCGACAATGTGGTTGGGCAGGATATCCCCCCCCTGGCTGACGAAGGACCACTCCTCGCCAACATGGACAAACTCGGCCCGCAGCTTGGTGGGGGGCATGGTGGGCACCAGGTCCGCCAGGTTGGTAATCCGGTAGGTATTGGGTAGGATTTTGGCGTACTGGCGGACAAATTCCGGGTTACCCACCCGGGGGCTGGCGTAGACGTAGACCTGCAAATTCGGCTTTAGGGCCGGCACCTTCAGGGCGATATCCAGGGCCAGCAGGGTGGCCAGGGCTGCCCCCAGGCTATGGCCCGAGACGTAGCAGGGCTTATTGGGGTTGATTTGTTTCACCGCCTCCACCGCCAGGGGGTCGATGATGCTATCGGCGATGCGGCGGAAGCCCTCGTGGATCATGCCCAACTCTCCACCAGTGTTGGGGTCCAGGTAGGGACGTTGCACCGCGTAGACATTGCCCAGCCATTCCGCCGTCCGCTGGGTGCCCCGAAACACCAGGATGCTATCCTCCGGTGACTCCAGCAGGAAACCATAGAATACGGCGATTTTCCGCCCCACCTTGACCGCCGCGGTGACACCGGTGCGGATGGCATCCTCCGCCTCTAGCAGGTTATCCTCCAGGGCGGTGGGGTTGTCCAGTAGGGTGGGGTCGTCGATCACCTGTTGGGGCACCTGGATTTCAATGTCGTCGTTGACCTGGCGCTCTTGGCCCCGAAAGTTAGCCACCAGGCGGTACTTGTCAAGGCTGGGGTCGTAGTCCAGCAGTTGCTGCAAATTACCATCGTACTTGGGGTCGTTGCGGCCGGTAATATACTGCTGGGTGGCCAGGCGACTGAGCAAAATCAACCGTTTCGACATCTCCCGGTTATAGGCCAGGGGCGGGGCCGGGAAGGGGGCGCTGGCCTGGATCCCCTTCAATTCCTCCACCATGCGGGTGTCACCGGTGATGGCGGCTTGAATGATGTCGTCGGGGTCGTAGAATTGGGTGGCGTAGGTGTCGATCGCCTCCTGTCGAGTAGCGGCCCGTTGTCGCCGCACCTGTTCGGCACCCAGGGTTAGGGCGGTGCCCGCCGCCACGCCACCGAGCAGGAACTGACGTCGTTTGTAGCTATCCATGGCAAAACTCCGGTGGAAATGACCTAGACACCATCAGGGCTCCCCCATCAGGTCGGGGAAGGCCCGTCGCAAGGCCCTGACATCGGGGCGCTTTTGACTGGTGTAAAACTGGTTGATGGATTGGCCCGCCACCCAGAGGCCGGTGGCAAACCCGGCCGCCTTAGCAAAGGCACCGATGAAGGGGACCACTACCCCCAAAGCCACCAGGCTGGCCCAGGCCAGCAGCCCGGCAATCACCGCCAGCAAAAAGCCAAAGCCGTTACCAATCACCGCCAGGGGATCTCGTTGTTGAGGTCGGCCCCAGGCGTTGCGAATGTCCCAGGCCATCTTCAGCACCAGCCCTAGGATCACGAGGATCTTAATCTCCAGGGTGCCCCCACCTCGCAGGGGAATCAGCCCCACCAGGGCTCCCCCCAGGGCGTAATCAAAAATCAGCCGCCGCACCTCCCCCTCCCGACCGATCAGGGAGGCCATGCCCCCCAGGGCGGAGTTGATCAGGCCGGCGGAGCGGGCCACCGGTTGCCGGGCCAGGGCCTCCGCCAGGGCTGGGGAGAGGCCGAAGCGATCGCGCAACTGGGCCAGTAGGGCAGATTCCTGGGGATTGATGCCCTTACTTTTGAGGATGGCATGGGCGCCCCGATAGACCTGCTGCTGCAGATCGGGGCTGGTGATCTGGGGTAGCCACTGATCCAGGGGGGTGGGGTCCTGGAGCAGTTGCTCCGGGGTAGAGTCTAGGGGTAGGGGCTGGAAGCCGCGCAGGACGGTCAAAAAGGCCTCAAACTCCAGGGGGGTGGGGTCCCCCTTAACCCGGGTGATCGCCCCTAAACTTTTTACACAGGCCAGCCGTTCCTGCTCTAGCTGACCGAGGGAGCCTGGCGATGGAAAATCTCCAACCATTCTTTCACCACAAAGGGAGCGACGATCACCTCCACGGCTTGACCCCCCTGGAGGGGCACCCCTAGGGTCAGCGCCGTCGGGCCAGCCAGCTGGCCTAAAAGGTCTTCGACATCGTATTGTGCCACGTTTTCCGGCAGTTCTGACGGCCCCCGCCAGGCGGAGGAGGGGGCCTGCCAGTGCCGACTGGTGCCGGTTTGAATGGCCAGGGGGCGTTGTTGATCGATCCGTACCTGCCCCGGAAAGCCCACCAGACGCAGGTCGGTTTGGGGGACGGCGGCCCCCTGCTGGGGAGGTAGGTAGCGTCTAAATAGCACCGCTTGCCAGCTTAAACCCCGGCGATCGGGTAAACTCTCAATTGATCGATGGGTCACCTGACCTGGCTGTTCCTGGTAGGTGTGCAGACTGGCCAGGGCGGGGGTCGCCGTCAGTAGTAGGGCCACCAGGCTAAGCCCCAGAGCCACCCCGGTGAGGATGCGGCGAATCCTCCCTACCACCTCCCTACAGCCCTCGCATCTGATCTAAAGACTGGCGGTAGCCGGCCCCATTTCCCTGGCGCAGGTAGAGTTGGCCCGCCCGCTCAAAGTCGCGGCGAGCCCCCTGGTCGTCCCCCAGGCGGGCTCGGACCAGCCCCCGGTTGAAGAAAAGCTCGGCATCGGCGCTGGTGGGATTGGCCATGATCACCAGAGTCAGGTCATCGTAGGCTCGCTGCACCTGCTCTACCCGCAGGTAGGCCTGGGCTCGGGCGGCGTAGGCCGACCAGTCATCGGGCTGAATGGTCACCGCCTGGCTGTAGTCATCGATGGCACCAAAGTCATCGCCGGTGGCCAGCCGGGCATCGCCCCGGGCTTTGTAGGCGGCCCCGTAGTTTGGCTCCAGGAGGATGGCTTGATCGTAGGCGGCGATCGCCCCCACCGGGTTGCCCCCCTGGAGCATCAGGTCTCCCTTCTGTTTAAAGGCCAGGGCCGATTCTGGCTGAAGCTGGGTGACCCGGCTCAGGTCCTGGGTGGCCCCTGATAGATCCTGCTGCTGGCCTCGGATCAGCCCCCGACTCCGGTAGGCCTCCGCCAACCTAGGGTTGAGCTCGATGGCCCGGTCCAGGTCCGCCAGGGCTTGATCGGTGCGGCCCTGGCGATACCAGACGTAGCTGCGGTTCAGGTAGGCCACCGCCAGGCTGGAATCAATCTGAATTGCCTGGTTCAGATCCTCCAGGGCCAGATCATCCAGGTTCAACTGGTAGTGGGCCACCCCCCGGCCCATGTAGGCCCGGGCTAGATTCGGGTCTAGGGCCAGGGCCTGGGTAAAATCAGCGATCGCCTCTTGATGCCGGCCCATTTCCTCTAGGTTAAAGCCCCGCAGGACGTAGGCTCGGGGGTTATCTGGGTTGAGCTCCAGGGCCCGGGAGAAGTCCTCCAGGGCCAGATCCCGACGACCGGCCTGGGTATCAATCAGGCCCCGGTAGAGGTGGGCATTGGCGCTATTGGGGTCTAGTTCAAGGGCCCGCTCAACGTCGGCCTGGGCCGCCGCCAGGTTTCCCTGGCGGTAGAGGATAGCGCCCCGGCTCAAGTAGGCGTTGGGGTTGTTCGCCGCCAACTCCACCGCCCGATTTAGGTCGATCAGGGCCTGGTCGTCATTTCCCTGTTGGGAGTAGACCAGCCCCCGGTAGAGGTAGGCATCCGCCAGGTTAGGGTTGAGCTCCAGGGCGCGGTTCAAATCCGCCAGGGCCCCGTCCCAGTCCCCGTTGTTGTAGCGATCAACTCCTTGGTTAAGCACCTCTAGGGCGGTGCCCGGCGCCGGTGCCGCCGTGGTGGGCCCCACCGGCAGGGGGGGCTGGGCCCCACCGGGCACGGCCACCAGCACCGTCAGGCCGATTCCCAGGGACATTAGAGGCAATAGTTTCATGGCGTTTGACTCTCCACCATAGGACAGGGGCATCGGCTCAGGCTGGACGGCTGGGGCGGTGGGCCGGGTCTGAAGGATGCCTCGCCCTTCATGATAGGTCAGTTGGCTGGCGAATCCCACCCCATCAGGCGGGCATCACCACCACCTCAGGGCCAGCCAGGTCAAAGGCGCTGTGTACCGCCTGCAGGGCCCTGACCCCATCGGCCTCCGCCACCACGCAACTGATTTTAATTTCCGAGGTAGCTATCATCTGCAGGTTAATCCCCTGGTCGGCGAGGGCCTGGAACATGCGGGCCGCCACCCCCGGATGATCGATCATGCCCACCCCCACCACACTCACCTTGGCCACAGCCCGATCCACCACCACATCGCCGCAGCCCAGGTGCTGGGCCAGGGCCTCCACCAGGGTCTGGGCCGTGGGGACGTCGGTGAGGCCAACGGTGAAGGCAATGTCGCGGGTGGGCTGACTCTCAATCAGGCGACAACGCTGGGACTGGATGATCATGTCCACACTGACGCCCTGGTCAGCCAACCCCTGGAAAATGCGGGCGGCCATGCCGGGCTGGTCGGGCACGTAGCGAATCGCCACCTGGGCCTGTTTAGTGTCCAGGGCAACGCCGCGCACTAGGGGATACCGGCTGGGGGCCTGGCTCGCGGGGCTCGGAGCCAGGGGGGAGGAGGCCACCTCAAAGGCAGCGCAGAGGGCGGCGATGGCCCGATCACAGTCCACCCCATCAATGGTGCAGCTCACCTTCACCTCCGAGGTGGAAATCAACTGAATGTTTACCCCCGCCGCCGCCAGGCAGGAGAACATTTTGGCCGCCACCCCCGGCCGCCCAATCATGCCCGCTCCGGCAATGCTAATTTTGGCGGTGTGGTCATCCACCATCACCTCCGCCTGGCTGGGGTCGGTGGGGTCGGTGCGCAGGGCCGGGGCGATCGCCGCCGCCCCCGCCGCCGCCCGCTGCAGGTTAGCTTTCATCAGGGTAAAGGCAATGTCGTTGGTGTTGCCCTCGTGGATCGACTGGATGATCAGGTCCACATTGAGGGCCTGGTGGGCCAACTCCCCGAAGAGGCGGGCGGCAATGCCGGGGCGATCGGGAATGCGCAGCAGGGCCACCTTGGCCTGATCGGTGTCAAACTCCACCCCATCCACCGGCTGGGCCAGCTCCAACCCCTCCAGGGGGCGGGGGTGGGGTGGGGGGGAGATCACCCGGGTGCCGGGCTGATCGGTCCAACTGGAGCGCACCACCAGGGTGACTCCGTAGTTACGGGCGATTTCCACCGCCCGGGGATGGAGCACCTTAGCCCCCAGGCTAGCCAGCTCCAGCATTTCATCGCTGGTGATCTCGGTCATTAACTGAGCATCGGGCACCAGCCGGGGGTCGGTGGTGAGAATGCCGGGCACATCGGTGTAGATTTCGCAGAGGTCAGCCCTCAGGGCCGCCGCCAGGGCCACCGCCGAGGTGTCGGAGCCGCCTCGCCCCAGGGTAGTAATCTCCAGGTCAGCGGTTTCACTAACCCCCTGAAAGCCCGCCACCACGATCACCTTACCCTCCCCCAGGTGACGCTGCAGGCGATCAGTCTTAATGGTGAGAATGCGAGCCCGGGTATGTTCCGCCTCGGTGACAATGCCCACCTGGGCGCCGGTGAGGGAAATCGCCTCTTGACCGAGGGCCTGCAGGGCCATGGTGAGCAGGGCAATGGAGACCTGTTCACCGGTGGAGAGCAGCATATCCAGCTCTCGACGGCTGGGGCGATCGGTAATGTCGTTAGCCAGTTGCACCAGGCCATCGGTGGTTTTACCCATGGCGGAGACCACCACCACCACCCCATGGCCTTGCTTCGCCGTCCCCTGTACCCGTTGGGCTACCGCCTTAATTCGCTCCACGGTGCCCACGGAGGTGCCCCCGTATTTTTGCACGATCAGCGCCATGGTAATGCCCCCCCTCCCTACTGCCCTGGCAGCTTAGGCTGAAATCGAGACTAGAGTAACATGCTATTCCTGCTTAAAGTACTTGTCGTAGAGCAGATCGTAGGTGCCATCCTCCTTGAGCTTTAGCAGGGCCACATCAATGGCCTTGGCCAGGGGGTTACCGGGGGACACGGCGATGGCGTAATCCTCTGGTTTAAACACCTCCCCCACCAACTTCACCAAGTTTTTACCGTCGTGGTTAGCATGGTAGGCCAATACCCCAGAGTCAAACACCACCGCATCCGCCTGCCGATTCATGAGGGCGGCATAGACCTGATCCAAGTTGTCCCGCTCTAGGACTTTAATTTTCCGGTCCTGCAGAAATTCAGCCGCCGTACTACCAGCGGTGGTGGCCACGGTGTGGCCGGGTAGGTCTGCCAGACCCTGGATACCCCCCTGGAGTTGCTGCACCGTTAATGCGGTGGTAAAAGCGGCGGTGAAATAGGTGACCAACCCCACGGAGGCAAACATCCAAAACAGGGCAATCAACCTGGCTGGGATACCCTTTGGCACCGTATCGGCTTGGCCCACCAAGCCGGTTGCCGTCCACCAGAGGGCCTGGAAAATACCGGGGAAGTAGGCGCCGGCAATAATCGGATCGTGATGAAAGCGCTCAATTAGCCAGACAACGTGGGCCATGGCCGCAATAATCAGGACAATCAAGGCCAGCAGCTTTGGTAGGGCACTGGAGACCAAATCCCTGGAGAAGCTCCAGGTGCTGCGTTCTAGGCGGGGATGGCGCACCATAATCTGTAACCCACCGGAGAAAATCGGGTAGGAAAAGTCTACCCTCTGAGCCCGCTCGGAGTTAATGGTAATGGCGGCAATCCCCACATCCACCTGCTGCTCTTCGACGGCGGTCAGGAGCTTCTTAACGTTGGGATATACCTTAAAGGTGGAATCCAGGTCCAGCTCCCGGGCCAGGTTCTCCCACAGGTCAATACTAAAGCCAGACAGATCCCAGGAATCCTTCTGCATGACAAAGGGGGGAACCAGCCGGGTGCCTACCCTAAGGGTTTTGCCCGAGGATAGGGGGGCCGGGGCTAGCGGGGTTTGAGCCTGTAGGGGGGGGGCATAGCTACCCAAAATTAGAATTAACAGCAGGATCGCTCCTATCATTCCCCTTTGGGGCCAGGGTGCCAATCTCCCTGATAACCCCAGGCGCGTTACACTCCGCTCCCCCCTGGGCAACAACCCTTTTCCAAATCCCAATCTCCATCGCTTTGGCAAAAGGCCCATAGCTTTTATCAATTTCTCCCTATGAGTCAGGTCGTTCCACCCCATTACCCAGGGCTAGGACTATGTTCGACCTCTATCATAGGGACCATCTCAGGTTATCCCTATTCAAATTTTGCTTTTCTGGCTCTAGACCTTCGCAATAACGCAGTCACCATTGGCGGGAGATGGTAGGACCATGGACTGGATTAATCTAGATAACCCATCAGGACCGCCGCCGGTGGGTCGATGACATCGTTGGGAGCGATGGGGCGATCGCCGGGCAAGACATGCAGGTCGGCAATGGGCAAGGTGCTAACAGCGATGGGGCGATGCCCGGGTAGGGTATCGGTGTTGGCCACCTCAAAGGTGTTAGCGGCGATGGGGCGATCCCCAGACCGGTCGAGGCTGCCCACCACCTGGAAGGTACTCAGGGCAATAGGGCGGTGGTTGGGCAAGGTGTCGCTTTCCACCAGGCGGGTGTTATCCTCCAGGACGATCACCGCGCCGTGGCCC
>JBEIUS010000043.1:0-21438 GCA_040374235.1 Leptolyngbya sp.
AGTGCAGACAAATTAGGTTAAAGTTGCCGGTACTGAGGGGCTGCACTTGACAGCCATGGGCCTGGGTTGGGTCGATGAAGTTGAGGTGTGCCACACCGATGACATCCCTCAGCACCTGCCGAACCTCAAACAACTCAGAGATCAACCCTGGAGGGGCGATCGATTGGGCTGGGGGAGCGATCGCACCCCAGGGGGAGAAGGAAGGGGCTGGACTCTGCCGGTAACGACCTTGGGTAAACTCCATAGAAGACACTACGCACTTGCAAAGAGGCGTGGAGAGAGGCGTAACAACCGAATTGGGGATACACAGCCCGAAAAAACCAAGAAAAGATCGTTAGGAATTAGTCAAACCTTAGAATCCTGAGCACCCATAACCGTGTTAATTGTTATTAACCTGATATGCATCACCTAAGGTCCTAAGGCGGTTGAATGGGTAGAGATAAATTATCATTTTGGTCACTGAGCCTGAGCCAGCCTACCCTTCGATAGAATCTAGTTCCTACAGGATAGGCAAAATGGCTTGATACACTCCTTAATTATTACCAATTACGGATATTAACTTCGTAAATTATCACGGCTAGCTTAAATAGTCAAAATTTATCCATACTTTTGAAGTATTCCTATTAAGCTGAGTGTAGATTATTCTGTAGCTATAAAAATACGGCACTATCAAACCATTGATTGCCTGCGGTTACCTGGATTAGGTCGATCGGAGTTGAATCCCTTGGCTAGATGGCCTTTAGCTAAATGGGTGGCGGTCCTGTCCGTTTCCCGACCAGGGGTGGCTAGGGTCTTACGGCCAGGATTTACGGTTTTCTGGGTAGGGTTCTCCCTAGATTCTCCCCTTAACTGGAGGATCTAGACTGGACTTATAGCGTTAAGGAGGAGATCCTATGGACTTCTCAAGGAAATCCCTGGTGGTGATCGCCGGTCTTAGCCTGGTAACCGGTGCCGCCATTGCCACCGCCTATTTTGCCTCGCCCTCCCGGGCCACCCCCCCGCTGCAACCTGAGCGACCGGGCTGGCAAAGGTCCCTGGCCCAGGGCTATGGGCACCACGGGTCGATGATGCCGATGATGCCGATGATGCCGATCAACAGCGAGTTTGAGTTTTTAACCCTGATGACTCCCCACCACCAGGAAGCCATTGATACGGCTCAACGGGTGCTGGAGGCCAGCGATCGGCCCGAGCTGCGCCGCTTTGCTGAGACCATTATCACGGTGCAAACCGCCGAAATTAAGCAAATGCAGACCTGGTTAGGGGAATGGTATCCGAGCCAGCAGACTAACCTCACCTACACCCCCATGATGGGGGATTTGAGCCAATTAAGTGGCGACGCCCTGGATAGGGCCTTCCTGGAGGGCATGATCATGCACCACCGGGAGGCGGTGATGATGGCCCACCACCTGGTGAACCATGGCTTAGGGCAGCATGAGGCGGTGCAACCCTTTGCCCAAAACATCGCCCGCACCCAGCGTCAGGAAATAGTCCAGATGGAGGCCTGGCTCCAGGACTGGTTTGGGGTGAGCTCCAGGCCCTGCCCGATGTAATCACGGTTCGCCGAGGGGGGCGATCGTCCCCTACCCTGCCGGAGTCAGCACCCTATCCGTGGTCACCCCATCCGGGTTAGCCTGGGAGGAATTGGCCTCGGAGGGAGGCACCACCTGCCAAAACTGGGGTAGATAGGTGGCCCAGTTAGCGAGGATATGGCTAGCCTTGGGGCTGCCGGTGTGGGCGGCGTGGGCCTCAATCAGACCCCGCAGTTGGGCTTCCCCGGCGGGGGTAATCACCCGTTGCACCTTAACGATCTCCGGGTTCACCCGGGTAGGGAAATGGCCGTCCTCATCCAGGAAGTAGGCCAGCCCCCCGGTCATGCCAGCCCCCACATTGCGGCCCACCGGCCCCAGCACCACCACCACGCCGCCGGTCATGTACTCACAGCAGTGGTCACCGGCCCCCTCAATTACCGCCTGACCCTCGGAGTTGCGCACCGCGAACCGTTCCCCCGCCGTGCCCAGGGCGTAGAGGGTGCCGCCGGTGGCGCCGTAGAGGCAGGTATTGCCGATGATCACATTTTGACCAGGGTCGTAGGTGATACCGGCGGGGGGCTTCACCACCAGTTCACCGCCGTGCATACCCTTGCCCACGTAGTCGTTGGCCTCCCCCACCAGGGTCAGGGTCATGCCGGGCAGGTTAAAGGCGCCAAAGCTCTGGCCGACGCTGCCGCTGAAGGTGAGTTGTAGCTGGCCGCCAAAGCCAGAGTTGCCATAGTTTTCGGCAATTACCCCGGCGATCCGGGCCCCCACGGTGCGATCGGTGTTGACCACCGTCAGGGTTTTGCTGACCTGGCCCTGGGTCTGGATAGCTCGCTGTACCGCCGGGTCTGCCAGGATGGCATCATCCAGCACCGGGCCATTGCTGTGCACCCCTTGGTGCTCTAACCACTGGCGCTCCTGACGGACATCGGGGAGGTTCACCAGGGTTTGCAGATCGAGCCCCCCGGTTTTGCTCAGGCGGGCCTCAGCCCGGGGGGTGAGCAGGTCGGCACGACCGATGATGTCCTGCAGGTGGGAGTAGCCCAGGTGGGCCAGCAGCGATCGCACCTCCTCGGCAATGTAATAAAAAAAGTTAACCACCTGCTCCGGCAGGCCAGGAAAACGCTGGCGCAATTCCTCCTTCTGGGTGGCCACCCCCACCGGGCAGTTATTAGTGTGGCAGACCCGGGCCATAATGCAGCCCTCGGCGATCATGGCGATGGAGCCAAAGCCAAACTCCTCCGCCCCCATCAGGGCCCCCATCACCACATCCCAACCGGTTTTGAGGCCGCCATCCACCCGCAGGGTAACCCGATCGCGCAGGTGATTATCCATTAACACCTTGTGCACCTCGGTGAGCCCCAGTTCCCAGGGCACCCCGGCGTGCTTAATGGAGCTCAGGGGGGAGGCGCCGGTGCCGCCATCGTGGCCCGACACCTGGATAATGTCGGCGTTGGCCTTGGCCACCCCGGCGGCGACGGTGCCAATGCCCACCTCCGACACCAGCTTCACCGACACCCCGGCCCGGGGGTTAATCTGGTGCAGGTCAAAAATCAACTGGGCCAGGTCTTCGATGGAATAAATGTCGTGGTGGGGCGGGGGCGAAATCAGGGTGACCCCCGGCTTAGAGCGGCGTAGCATGGCGATGTAGGGGCTCACCTTCTTGCCCGGCAACTGACCCCCTTCGCCGGGTTTGGCCCCCTGGGCCAGCTTAATTTCTAACTGCTGGGCGTGAATCAGGTACTCGGGGGTAACCCCAAAGCGACCCGAGGCCACCTGTTTGATGGCGGAGTTGGCGGTGTCGCCATTTTTCAGCCCCCGCAGGTGGGGGAAGGTGGGGGAAAGGCCAGTGCCGTCCACATCGGTCAACACCTGGAAGCGCACCGAGTCTTCCCCGCCCTCCCCGGAGTTGGACTTGCCGCCGATCCGATTCATGGCGATGGCCAACACCTCGTGGGCCTCCCGGGAGAGGGCCCCGAGGGACATGCCGCCGGTGCAGAAGCGCTGCAGGATGCTCTCCACCGGTTCCACCTGGTCGAGGGGGATGGCGGGGCGATCGCTGGCCAGGTCCAACAGGTCCCGCAGGGCGGTGAGGGGGCGCTGCTGCAGTTGGGCCCGGTAGAGCTCGTAGTGGTCGTACTGCCGATGGGCCACGGCTTTGTGCAGCAGCTTGGTCATGGCCGGGTTGTTCATGTGGTACTCCCCACTGGGGCGAGACTGAACAAACCCCATGTTCTGTAGCCGGTTGGCGGTCAACTCCGGAAAGGCCCGCTGGTGGAAGCTCAGGGTTTCCTGGGCCAGGTCCGTCAGGCTCAGCCCCCCCAGCCGGGAGGTGGTGCCCCGGAAGGCCAGCTCCAGCAGATCGGGGCCAATGCCGATGGCCTCGAAGATCTGGGCCCCCTGGTAACTGCTCAACAGGGAAATCCCCATCTTGGAGAGGATCTTGAGCAGCCCCGCCGCCACCGCCTGACGGTAGTTGTCCTGGGCGCCGTTGAGGGTGGACACCGGCAGTTTGCCGGTCTGCATCAGTTTCTGGGTGCGGCTGTCGGCCCACCAGTGGCGCACCGACTCCAGGGCCAGGTAGGGACAGATGGCACTGGCGCCGTAGCCGATCAGGCAGGCAAAGTGGTGGGTGCTCCAGCACTGGGCGGTGTCCACCACCAGGGAGGTGTGCATGCGCAGCCCGTTGCGGATCAGGTGGTGGTGCACCGCCCCCACCGCCAGCAGGGGGGGAATGTAGGTGAGCTCGGCGCTGAGGGGGGTAACCTGGCCCTGGGCATCGCCGCGATCGCTGAGCACCAGCAGGGTACTGCCCGCCTTCACCGCCTGGTCCGCCCGTTCACAGAGGGCCGCCACCGCCGCGCCCAGGTTAGCGGGACCAGCGCTGGCGGCATAGAGGGTGGAGAGGGTGGTGGTGGTAAAGCCCGACTGGTGCAGCAGGGTCAGCTCCACCTCGTTGATCACGGGGCTTTCCAGCTTCAGCAGATGGGCGAACTGGGGCTGCTCCATGAGCAGGTTACCCCGGGCTCCCAACTGGGTGGTGAGGGACATCACCAGGCGTTCCCGCAGGGGGTCGATGGCCGGGTTGGTGACCTGGGCGAAGCGTTGCTTAAAATAGTCGTAGAGCAGGTGGGGCTTTTCCGAGAGCACCGCCAGGGGAATGTCATCCCCCATGCAGTAGGTGGGCTCCTTGCCCTGGGCCGCCATGTCCTGGATGATCATGTCCAGGTCTTCGGCGGTGTAGCCAAAGGCGTTTTGCTGGCGCAGCAGCTCCGCCTCGCTGTAGAGGCGATCGCTGGCAAACAGCTGGGGAGATAGCTCCACCCGGTGTTGGGCCAACCACTCCCCGTAGGGATGGCGCTGGGCCACCCGTTGTTTGATCGCCCAATTTTTGAGGATTTCGTGGTTTTGTAAATCCACCAGGATCATCTGACCAGGGCCAAGCCGGCCCTTTTCCACCACTTCCTCCGGGGCCACCGCCAGCACCCCGGCTTCGGAGGACACCATCAGCAGGCCCTCCCGGGTAATCACGTAGCGGGCCGGCCGCAGACCGTTGCGGTCCAGGGTGGCGCCCACCTGGGTGCCGTCGCTAAATACAATTAGGGCGGGGCCATCCCAGGGCTCCTGCAGGCCGCTGTAGTACTCGTAAAAGTCGGTGATTTCCGGGTAGGACTCCAGGGCGGGCTGGTTTTGGTAGGCCTCCGGCACCATCATCATCAGCGCTTCCTGGGGGGTGCGGCCAGAGCGCACCAGCAGCTCCATGACGTTATCCAGGTTGGCGGAGTCGCTGTTCTCCATCCTGACGATGGGCTTGAGCATCGCCAGGCGATCGCCCCAGATCGGGTGGTCCAGGTCCGCCTGGCGAGCCACCATCCAATTAATGTTGCCCACCAGGGTGTTGATTTCGCCGTTATGGCCCAGCAGCCGCATGGGGTGGGCCAGGGGCCACTTGGGTAGGGTGTTGGTGCTGAAACGACGATGGTAAATCACGAAGGCACTGTGGTAGTCGGGGTGGCGCAGGTCGGCATAGAAGTCCGCCAGCACCGCCGATCGCACCATGCCCTTATAGACAATGGTGCGACTGGAGAAGGAGCAGATGTAAAACTCCTGCAGGGCCTGCCGTTCCGCCTCGGATAGGATATCCTCTGGCTCCAGTAGGCTGGCCAAACTGTGGAGCACCTGACGGCGCAACAGGTAAAGGCTCCGCTCCAGGGCTTCGCCCCGATCGGGGGCAGCGACCACCACCTGTTCAATCTGGGGTTGGTAACGACGGGCCAGGGGGCCGAGCACCTCGGGGTTGACCGGTACCGGCCGCCAGCCCACCAGGGTGAGGCCCTCGGCGGCGATCACCTGGTTGACCAATTGGCGCAGGCGATCGGCCGCCGTCTCTAACTGGGGTAGGAAAATCATGCCCACCGCCCCTTGCCTCGGGATCGGGGCCGATCAAACCCTGAGCCCTGGCCCACTGCTGTAGGATTGCCCAGGGAATAGCGGTCATCACCCCGGCCCCATCCCCCGAGTCTTGGTCGGCACAGCAGCCGCCCCGGTGCTCCATTCCCTCCAGGGCGGCCAGGGCCTGCTGCACTAGGCGATGGCTGGGACGGTTGTATTGATCAGCGAGGAACCCCACGCCACAGGCATCACGTTCTTCCACCAAAAACTTTGGGCCCCAGTTTGGCCAGGTAGGGGTAGGGGGGAAGCAGGGGTTGGAGGGGTAGTTCACAGGGGTAGATCCTAACGGGGTGAGGACGGTAGGGCAGCTAGAACGGGACGATCGCCTTACAAAACAGACTAGCTCATTCCCCGGGTGGGTAGCCCGGGAGGATTGTTTGCATTCTGTAATATTTGACTACCTGTCTTTTGATTTAGGTCGCCACGATAGTAAGAATGGCAACCAAGAGAGTTTTTATTTTGGAATGGAACGGTAATGAAAACAATAGGTTTAGCCCTGGCTTTAGTGATTTCTGTGCTCACCCTATGGCTAGCACCAGCCGCCCAGGCCGCTGACGCAGCCCATGGTGGCCAAATCTTCTCCAGCAACTGCGCCGCCTGCCACATCGGCGGCGGCAATGTGGTGAATGGTGCTAAGACCCTGAAACAGGCTGACCTTGATCAGTACGGCATGGCCTCCATTGAGGCGATCACCACCCAGGTGACCAATGGAAAGGCGGCCATGCCCGCTTTCAAGGGCCGCCTCAGTGCTGAGGATATCGCCGATGTGGCGGCCTACGTGCTCAGTCAGGCTGAAAAGGGCTGGTAGGGCACGATAGGGTCTCCTGGCCTGGCGGACAAGGGTTAGGTAGGTTTCCCAAGGCTCTCCTGATCGAGGGCCTGCATCAGGGTCACCTCCCACACCAGCCGCGGCGTGACGAAGCGGCGCAGGTGGCGCTTAGCGGTCTCCAGGGTCAAGAGCCAGGGGATGGGGGCGACCTGCTGCTGCCAGTACCAATGCAGCAGATAGTCCAGCAACCAGAGTTGGGCCTCTAGATCTAGGGTTTTGGCCACCTGGCGGCCCAGGTCCAGGGCCTGCCGCAGGTTGGTGGGACGCTGCTGCAGGTGAATCAGTAACTCCGTCGGTATGGCCTGGAGTTGACTGTAGGCGACGATCGCCTGACCCGGACTGCCCTGGGCCAGGGCCATTACCTCGCCATGGTGGAGAATCTCCCCGTGACCGGTCTGATCCAGCACCCTGGCCATGTCCTCCGGGTTAAGGCGCTGGAAGGGGACGGTCTGACAGCGGGATACCAGGGTAGGCAGAATGGCCTGGGGGCCAGGGGCAAGTAGGACCAGGGTGGCATTACCCGGTTCTTCTAAGGTTTTAAGTAGGCCATTGGCGGCGGCCTCTGCCATGGTTTCGGCGGCTTCGATCACCACCACTGACCGCCCTGCCTGCAGGGGAGGGCGGCTAAGAAATTGGCCAATTTGTCTCACCTGTTCGAGACGAATTTGGGGCTGGCTTTTGCGGACAATTCCCTGATTGGCGGCGGCGGAGACAGGTACCAGGCGACCCTGGTGCAGATAGGTGGGCTCTACCCAGAGTAGGTCTGGGTGATTGCCCTGGCGAATCCGGCGTTGCAGGGCCGGGTCAGGGGCAGCCGGCGCACTGAGCAACAGTTCCGCCAGGTGGAGGGCGGCGCAGCGCCGCCCCACCCCCTCTGGCCCAGCGAACAGGTAGGCCGGGGGAATGCGGTTCCGGTCCAGGGCGCGGCAGAGTAGGGATATCGCCGTGGGTTGACCAATCAGGTCGGTAAATCGTTCGGGTACCATCGCCTCAGGTAGGTTTCAACCACCGCGAGGATTGCCCCAGCTACCGCCGTCGGGTTACCCTCGGCATCAATGCTAGCCCGGTTTTGGGGATATTGCTGGGCCAATATCTCAAACCCTCGCTGTACCCGCTGGTGAAAGGTCAAGTCCGTCCGTTCCATGCGATCGCCCGCTCCCCGCTGCCTCACCCGCGCCAGCCCCTGTTCCACCGGTAACTGCAGCCAGAGGGTGAGATCCGGGGTAAGGTCAGTGGTGGCAATGCGATTGAGCTGGTGAATCAGCTCCAGATCCAGGCCGCGACCGTAGCCCTGGTAGGCGAGGGTAGAATCAGTGAAGCGATCGCACAGTACCCAGCAGCCCTGATCCAGAGCTGGTCTAATCACCTGATCAACATGCTGAGCCCGATCGGCGGCGTAAAGCAAGAGTTCTGCGCGGGCATTGATCCTGACATCATCCTCCTGATGTAAAAGTAATTGCCGTAACCTCACCCCCAGATCGGTACCACCGGGTTCACGACTGGTCAAGATGTGGGGAACTATGCCCTGGCGCTGCAATTGCTGAAAAGGTCCATGATCCAGCAACCAGTTCAATAAAAGCTGAAGCTGGGTGGATTTACCACAGCCTTCCACGCCCTCGAGGACAATGAACTTGCCGACCATAACCCCATGATCATATAAAGATAATACCGAGACTAATCAGGGGAGAGGGGTTAGACGTTTGAAGTCTGACCCCTCAGATCACTCCTCAACAGTCTAGCGATACCTGAAGTTACGGTAGACCAGCCGGGCGTTATAGCCCCGACCCCGCAGGAAACTCACCACGGCGCCGGCGTCGTTACGGTTATCGCACTCCGCCACGCTGATAAAGTCTCCTTGACGGGCCCCCTCAATGCGGGGGTCAACGACGCAGGTGCCCCCGCTAATACCCCGGCCACCGCCTAGATTGGTTGAGGTCGCCAGTTGTTTTAGCTGGTTCAGTTCTGTCTCCCCGCCAAAGACGGCGGCAATGAAGGGAGACAGGTTACTGGGGCTAGAGGAGGGGTTGCCGGAACCAAAGCATTGGGGCCGATCTTCCGCCGGAATATTGGTAATCAGGGGACTGGAGTTAACCCTGGGCTCAGACATGAGAATTGTCCCGTTAGCGCTGATCGCCTCGATCAATGCCTCACCGGAGGAGCTGACCCTGATGAAGTACTGAGCTGGGGCGCCGTTATACTGAATACCGCCAAAGTAACTCACCCAGCACTCGTAGGGGGGGCCCGCATTTAATACCGGCGTGGCTGGTTGGCCATTCACCACCTGTTGCTGGGAGGCCTTATTGAAAACATTTACCTTGCGCTGGGTACTATTAGCTTCACGGAAGACCCGTATCGCATAGTTTTGGGTTTCGAAGCCCACAATCGTGTCCTTCAGTTGCCCACCTGTATCTTGGCTAGGAACGTTCAAGGCGGTAATTTTGGTGCTGTTCTCACTGAGAATGATGGAGTTGGTGGAGGCGTCTAAAATCTCCAGACGAGCCTGGTAGGCATTGCGATTGGCGCTAGCCCGAAAAATCACATTACGACCATCGCGGGAGCCAAAGGAATCGTAGCTCACCCAACCGTCGTTATTCAGGGAGCCCCGAAAGGTAGCCGGGGAATCCTTGGCCTCAGCCCGGGAGGGAGCGGTGCTACGGTAGACATTCATCTTTAGAGCGGTTGTATTCCGTGGATGAACGCTGACGGTGTAATTCGGGGTAAAGAAATATAGGGTGCTGTCGTTACTGGTGTTTTGGGCCAGTAGTGACTCCGCTCCAACCGGATGGAAGGCGGCCCCCGGGTCCCTGGCCTGATCAAGGGCCGCCGTAGCGGGTATGACCAGGTTGATCGCCATAAAGAAGGTGGCGATCGCTAAGGAAAACAATCGCAATAGCCGCCTTGACCAACGGCTCAATGGATAACGGGGCCAGGCTGGCTTCATGACAATCGCTCCCATAATTCGTAGACGGACATACTCTGGCAACTCCAACAGTGACCCAGAGTTGACTTCAGGCTAAATACGGCTGTAATTTTAGCTAACTTTGCTAAAAACGCTCGAGGTTTTCGGAAAAGTCTGGAAATAAACCAAGTCCATGATCAGAACCGTAATTCTGCCCCCTCACCCCCAGCCCCTCGCCCAGGGGGCGTAGCTTGCTTCCCGCAGGGTGGAGTACCGGAAAAACCCTTCAAAACCCCTGCGATCGCTGGCCGCCGAGGCAAGCTTCCCAGGCGGAGCGATCACGGCCATGGCTAGTGAATGGGGCCACCTTCCGCCAGGCCTAACTCTACCGGTTCAAGCAATAGCTCAGGGTATCCAGGGCGTAGGGAGTGTACTGCCCCAGCCAGGTATTCCAGGTCTGCTGCCCTCCCTCCGCCGCTAAAAACCTGTTCACCGTCGCCACCCACTGGGGGTCATCCTCGGGCAGAGCCAGGCCATAGTACTCGCAACTCAGGGGCAACTCGGGCACCAGGGTAAGGTTTTGAGCCGACAGCCCCTGCTGGAGCACTTCGCTGATGGTGAGAATATCATCCCCCAGGAAGGCATCCAACTCGCCCCGGTAGACCGACTGCACCGCCAAGGATCGACCGGTGGGGCCGCTGAAGGAGGTCACCGCCGCCTCGGGGTAACGCTCCTGCAGCAAGGTTTGATTGGTGGAGTTGGCCAGTACCCCCACCCTCACCCCCGCCAGGGAGAGGGCCGGATTAATGCTAGGGGCCTTCTCTGGGGTGGTGAGGAAGTGACTGCCGGTGGCAAAGATCACGTTGGAAAACTCAATCCCAGGCACGTCCCGGCGGATGGTGTTGGGGCCACATTCTAAATAAACCTGGCCATCTCGCACCAGATCAAAGCGGTTATCCAGGGTAGAGGGGATCTGCACCAGGTCGATCGCCACCGGTGCCTGGAGGGTCTCGGTGAGATGGTCCCGCAGGGCCAGGGCCAGGTTGGGGCAGTAGCCTGACCAGCCGGTTGTCTCATCACCGTAGCCAAAGGGAGGGGCGTCCCGGCGCATGGCGATGCGCAGTTCACCGGTACGTTTAATCATCTCCAGAATCGGTTCCTCCCGGGGGGGAATAGGGTTGCCCAGGGGGGGCGGCACCAGGGACACCGGCGGTTTACCGGGGTAGGCGGCATTCACCTGATCCGCCGTTAGTTGTTGAATCAGGTCCACCACCATGGGCTGGCCCTGGCTGAGCTGCTGGGCATAGGCCGCGGTCAGGTAGGGCAGAAACCCTGGATCGCCCCGCAGATGAGCCCCCAGGAAGGCCGTTGCCAGGGTCTTGTAATAGCTGGAGCCCACCTCCCGGTGTTGGCCCATGAACAGGGAGGGCACATCCCCCGCCCCTTCCCCCGGAGGCTTGGAGGAAAAGTGGGTGCCGACCTGTAACAGGGCCAGGTAGCGGGTGGGGCTGGTGAGCCAGAGGAAGGGGGCAAACTGCTCGGTCACCACCGAAGCCACCACGTCCGCATTGCCAGACACCATCATAATCGGGATGGTGACCCGTCCCACCCCCTCTGGGCCGTAGAGGGGCCCGCCCAGGTTATGGGCGGCGATCACCGCCTTGATGCGGGGGTCCTCGAGGTTGTAGTTTTTCGGGGGCAGAAAGCGAGCCCGGCATTGCAGGTAAAGACTAAAATCGAGCATCACCGTATCGCGATCGCAGGCCTCCACCAGGCGATCGTAGTTAATTGTGGCTCCCGCCAGGGCCATCACCGTGGAACTGCCGAGGGAGTCCCCAATGGCGGCAATCCGATTCAGGTCCAACCGACCGGCCCAGTCGGGGGAGTTGGCCACCAGTTGCTCCAGTTGGTCGATCAGATAGGAAATTTCCCTGGGACGGTTGATAAATTCAATCGGACTCAGCAGGGTATTGAGGCGACCATTCAGGTATTGTTGGCGATATTGTAAATCACTGCCCACATGATCGGGCACCACCACGGCATAGCCATGGGAGGCCAGATGGTGACTGAGGAAGATAAAGTCCTCCTTCACCGCTCCAAAACCATGGGAAATGATCACCACCGGTACCGGTGCGGAGACCCGCTCTGGCAGGTACACATCGGCACTAAAGTCATAATTGACCGTTAACCCCGCCGCCGTTTGCCGCAGGGCCGGATTGGTGACCGTAATGGTGCGCTGGGAAAAGGCATAGGGCCCAGGTCGGGACAGATCGGATAGCCTAGCAAAATCAACCGGGGGGGAGGTTGAGGCCTCGACGGCCGCCTCCGTGCGAATCGCCTGCACCGCCGCCCGGTTATAGCTGAGGTAAACCGATAATTCCCGCCGTAGATCTAGCAAGCCCTTCAGGTTAACCTCAATGGAGCTGGTGGGGAACGCCCGCATCACGTCAAGGGCCGTCCAACCCTCAGGGCCAGATTCCGCCGCCGCCTTAATCACCGCCGCCCGCAACCCATGGAAACCGTTTTCCCCCGGAGTGGCCTGAAACACCTTACCCAGGTTAGTGAGAACATCCCGCCCTAGGGGGGAGTAGCTCAGGTGACCGACGGTGGCCACCGATAGGGGAAAGCGCATCTGCAGGATTTTGCGCAGGTTAGCTAGCAACTCCTCGTCTAAAAACCGGGCATAGAGCTTTAGATCGCCGGTGACCTCACCGGTGTTGGCAAAGGTCTCCAGATCATCAATGGAAAGGCTCAAAATCAAGGGACCCGTGGCCCGAATGGTAAACTCCTCCGCTGCCCATACCGAGGGCATGGGCAACAACTGGGCAATTTCCATGCCACTCCAACCCAGGCTAGCAACCAGGGTACCCAGTAACAGGTGGGGCAGACGGGCCAGAGGACGGAACATAAAACCTTCCTTAATGGACTGCAACAGGATTGACGGGCTTTCCAGGATCAAGGCTAGAAAAACATAAATATAGTCGTAGGGTAACCCAAGGATCGGCAACCCCACCCACGGATTGACAAATAGCCTGGCCCGGAAACCCAACTGCGTCCACGGCCTGGAGCAGGAGGTTTTGGGCCAGGGTGTACCGACCAATCAACAGTCCGTCAGTCCGCTGGCTTGAATCTGACTACCTCCTGGCCTTCCTACTAGCGCAGCCGACCTAATCTATTCACTAACTACCCCACCCTACCGGTGCCGATAATGGACCGATGAAATCAACCCTGGCCCAGGATTCACCTAGGAGCCTCCCTTGGGGATCGCCTGATTGACGCCGCCTGGTACTAGGGTCGGATCAGGTTAATCAAGCTGACCGACCCGACCCCTGGGTTCGACACCACAAGCTGATTGGTGGCGGCAATAAATTCAAGGCCTTCGGGCTCAAACTCAGCTTTTCTATCCGATCGCACCACCCCAGGATTGAGAATGACGGTGTCAAGCCGCTGAATATTGGCCGGGTCAGAAATGTCATGGATCGTGACCGCATCGGAGCGCTCGATCACCACACAGGCCAGGGTGCAATCGCCTACCCGGGCTACGGTCACCACCTCTGACTCTGGCCCTTTGCTATTGCACCGTTGGGGCAGGCCCAGGGCAATCACACTCTCCTCAATGGAAACGGTGCCGGGGCAGTTCTCAGGGTTGGTCAAATTCTCCTCATTTTCCTCGTCCTCATTGGCCACGGCGGCAAACTCATCGAGTGCATCCCAGATTTGCAGCCCTCACCCTAAATCCCTCCCCCGCTCTGGGAGAGGGACTTTGAATCCGGTTCCCCTTCTTCCTTTTTGGAAGAAGGGGTTAGGGGATGAGGGCAAACTTACAAAATTGGGATGCCCTCACAACCAAAGCACCCTACTCCAGCCCCAGTTCCCGCCGCAGGGTCTGGATTGATTGCTCGCCAATATAGCTGTTGCACACCACCAACTGGGGTGGGCGGATCAGGTCCTCCCGGGCGGTGGCGATCGCCTGCTTAACGGCGGGTACGCTGGGGGCGTCCAGCAGGATGGTTTGAGCGCTGCGCACCAGGGAATTGAGTTTGTAGGCGTCTTCGGTTTGGGCGGTGAGGGCCAGGATATCATCCCCCCGCAGGCTGTAGGTAATCACCTCCGCCGCCCGCAGAATGCCGGTGCTGAGGCTGACCAGGCCCAAGCAGGCCCCCTTAGGCAGGTCCTTGAGCAGGGCCAGTTCCTTTTTATAGTCGTAGATATCTACGGCGATCACCCGCACTGACTTGGGGGCGGCGATCGCCTCCGCCTCGGCAATAAAATAACGACTGGTCACCACCGTCCCCGATCGGGTTTGGGAGAGCACCTCCGCCAACTCCTCCAGGGGCACCAGCTGTAGGGGAATGGCCAGGGCCGCCTCCATCTCCTGGGCAATCAGCTGGCCGGCGCCAATGTCCTGACGGGGCACCGTCACCAGCACCCGGGCGCTACAGCGTAGCCGCCAGTCGATTTCCGCCAGGAATAGTTCCCGGGCCTGGTGGAGGGAGCACCCCTGGCGCAGCAGTTCATCCAACCCATTTTCCACCACCTCGCGGGCCTGGGGGAACTCCTCCCACAGAGCCGATTGGGGCCGGGCACTCTCCCCCGCCCCCTGCTCCCGCACGTAGATACCTGACCCGGCAATGGCCTCCACCACCCCCGCCTCCTCTAGCTGGCGATAGACCTTGCTAATGGTGTTGCGGTGTAGCCCGGTGTAGGTGGCTAGCTGTCGGGTGCTGGGCAAACGATAGCCCGGCGGGTACTGGCGGGAGGCAATGGCAAACCAAATTTGACTATAGAGCTGGGTGGAGGCGGGGATTTCGCTGTCTGGTTGAATGTGAAACTGCACTATTTCCTCCGGCTTAACTCCAGATCATGACCCTTAGCAGGAATTGTAGGCAATTCCGTTCCCTCCCAGAGGGGATCGGGGGTAATGCAATAATTTTTGACAATTCCCCCCAGGGGCGGGGTAAGGTAGGGGGAGACATTAGGGAGGAGGGCGCCGTGAGCGTCGATTCAGTGCCCACCGCCACCGTCAGCTTGGTCAGCGGCGATCAACCGATTCCGGCCTACCTGGCCCAACCGCCGGGGCCGGGGCCCTGGCCTGGGGTGGTGGTGATCCAGGAGGTGTTTGGGGTGAATGCCCACATCCAGTCGGTTTGCCAGCGCCTGGCCAGGGCGGGCTACGTTGCCATCGCCCCCCATATTTACCACCGCCAGGTGGTCAACTTCGCCGTGGGCTACGGTGAGGCGGACCTGGCCCTGGGCCGTCAGTACAAAATGAGTACCCGGGCGGAGGAGCTGTTGCAGGATATTCAGGCGGCGATCGCCTACCTTGATGGCGTGGCTGGGGCCCGGTCCGGCGGGGTGGGCTGCCTAGGTTTCTGCTTTGGTGGCCATGTCGCCTACCTGGCCGCCACCCTGCCTCCGGTGAAGGCCACCGCCAGTTTCTACGGTGCTGGCATCACCACCACCTGCCCCGGCGGTGGCCCCCCCACCCTGGGTCGTACGGCGGCGATTGGCGGCACCCTCTACGGCTTTTTTGGCGAGCAGGATCCCCTGATTCCCCTGGCGGAGGTAGACCAGATCGAAGCGGCCCTGGTGGAGCACCAGATTCCTCACCGCCTTTTCCGCTATGCTGGGACAGGCCATGGTTTCTTCTGTGACCAGCGAGACAGTTACCACCCCGCCGCGGCCCAGGACGCCTGGCAGCAGGTCTTAGCTCTGTTTGCCGCCACCCTGCCATAAGCCCTGGGCTAAGGGAAAACCACCCTGGCCAAGGTTATATAAGGTTATATATTGACAGGGTTGTCCTAGCTAATCGACGCTATGGTTCACTTTAACCCCCAAGATGAACTGGCCCGTGGTCGCAATCACCTAGCTGCTGACCGGACCCTACTCTCGTTTCTGCGCAGCAGTCTCACCCTGGTCAGCATTGGGGTGGGGGTTGATCAGGTGGTCAGGGCGATCGCCCCAGCGGGTCGCCCCATTGATGCCTGGGCCCATGGGTTGAGTCTGGCCCTGATTGCCCTGGGGGTGGCGAACCTGGGCTTGGCCACCCAGGACTACCGGCGGGAAATTTACCGGTTGCAGGCTCCGGTCTACCGCTATTTCCACCGTTGGAGTCTAGCGGCCAACACCAGTTTTGTGGTGTTGGTGATCGGTATGGTTACCGTGGTCTGGCTGGGGATAAGACTATGGCGGTGAGGGCCGGGTCTATCGCAAAAACAAAATCACCCCCAACCCCGCCACCCCCAACAGCAGAATAGTGGGAACCACCAGGCGATTCAGGGCGTACACCGAAGATAGGAGATAATTATGGCGTTCCACACTGCTGATCTCCAGCCGATGTTGAATCAGGGCAAACCCCAACAACAGCAGCCCCAGGCCGATCACCCCCATACCGATCAGGCTGGCGGTTTCCTGGGTGAGGGCCGGGTTCATGGCCGGGAAGCGTTGTTGCAGGCTACGAACGATCTGGTCAACCGCAAAACCCAGGCCGATCAAACTCAGGCAGGTGCCGAGCCAGGCATTGAGGGTGCGTTCGGCCGCCGCCCGGTTGCGTTCCTTAGCTAACTCGTTAGTGATATTGGTAAAATTTTCAGGCGGCAACTCGGTAATTTATAATCAGTTCCCTCATTATGGATCGTTCCCTACCCCATGACCCCACCCAACCCCGCCACTGAACTGGCTAAGGAACGTAATCGAGCCGCTGAGGAGCGTACCCTGATGGCCTGGGTTCGCACCTCCCTGGCCCTGATTGGCTTTGGCTTTGGCATTGATCAGATTGTGGTGGCCATTCACCAGGCCCTGGGGGATGTGGTCAATCCCCTGCGGTTGACCCATATCCTGGGCCTGGCCTTTGTGGCCCTGGGCACCCTGGCCCTGCTGGTGGCTGCCCTCGATCATCGCTACCAGTTACACCGCATTCAGCGCAATGATCTGATCTACCAAACCCGCCATTCTCCAGCCCTGATCGTGGCCTACCTGCTCACCGGCATTGGGGCGATCGCCTTCTTTAGTGTCCTGCTAGGTTCCCTGCTGCCCTAGGGCTTGATCAGGTTCCGTCCTGGGCAATGACCCGGGTCCCTGGTATTTTCTGCAACTCTCACTGCTGCTCAATTTGACCCCTGGCTCCCTAGGGCCGCGGCTTAGCCTGCTCACACTAGGCCGCTAAATCCGCCAGGCTACTAGGCCCTGGCAAATCTTCCTGCAGGGCAGTCAACTGCTGGCGGTCCAACCGCTGCACCTGAGCGACCAACGGCGGATCCCAACGTTCCAGGGGTTGGCCCAGGGTCGCCAGGCGATCTCGCCAGACCTCGGGCAGATCCCCCCAAGCGGCGCCCCAGTAGACGTTGCACCAGGGCTAAACTTTCTTGCTGTCGACACCTTCCTTTGTTGTCAGGCGATGATCTTTCCTTGTTAGGGAACCATAGTTCTTGGTTGCATAACCCACCAACCATGGTGAGCGACGATCCTTTGATGATCCATCGCCAACCAGGGATGATCAACGATAAACCTTTAAGCGTTTGTTGCAAACCTTGAAAGGTTAGCGATGAATGTTCAAGTATTCGTTACATGCGTTGAAAGGTTTACAGTCCCCATTTCCGGTTATTTTGGCGACAATTGGTACTCCAGCCCAAGCGCCCAAACCTCGCGGAAAACCCCCCGGTCGTGCCCAGGGGCACCAGCCGTCTCCGGTATCCGACGGTCAAAAAACATACCTCGAAACGGAAGAAATCCGAGAAATCCCTGAAACAGTCTGAGCCAATAGCAGTCTAGTTTCGAGTGACAGAGGCGAATGCTTGAACTATTCAAACACCGCATCTCTCGCTTTGCCCAGACAGGGGTAGATCGCTTGCCGAAGTTCTTGAAGTTGAGTCAAAATCATCAGGTCAATGTTTTTTATAACAGAACTTCATTGACCTTACGGCAGTTGGTGTTCTACTGACTGCCTTTTTCTACCTCGTTATTTCGGCAGCGGGGGATAGCCGCGACGGTGGTGGGCCTGAACTGGCCCAGTGCGGCCCTGGTGCAACGGTTGGGTATAACCTTCACTCTCCTAGGGCCTGTCAGCGGCATTGCCTAGGGGTTGAAGGGCACGCTGGTGCGGAGGATTTGCTGTTAGTCCTCCGCCTTTAGTTGACGTTCCATCAGGGCGGCCACCGCGGCGGCGGGGCTGATGGCTCCCCTGAGCAGTTCCTCCACCTGCTGGCAGATCGGTAGGGAAAGCTGGTCGCGCCGGGCGATCGCCATCACCACCTGGGCCGTATTCACCCCCTCGGCGGTGCTGCCCAGTTCCTCAAGAACCTGGCTCAGGGCTTTCCCCTGGGCCAGCCCGTAGCCCACCCGGTAGTTACGACTCAGGGGGCTGGTACAGGTAGCCAACAGATCCCCCAGGCCCGATAGTCCGAGGAAGGTTTCTGGCTGGCCCCCCAGGTGGGTACCAACCCGGATCAGCTCCGGCAGGGCCCGGGTGATCAGGGCCGATCGGGCATTGGCCCCCAGTTGTAACCCGTCACACACCCCCACGGCGATCGCCATAACATTTTTTAAGGTACCCCCCAATTCCGCCCCCAGGGGGTCGCCGCTGCGGTAAATCCGAAAGCTTTCCGTTGCCAGGGCCCGCTGCACCGCCTCAGCGGCGGCGGGTTGGTCTGAGGCCACCACCGTGGCCGCCGGTAGGCCCTGCTCAATTTCCACCGACAGGTTGGGTCCTGAAAGCACCACCACTGCCTGGTGGGGAAAGGCGGCTCGAAAAATCTGGGACGGTGTCAAGGTGGTGACGGCATCCAGCCCCTTGGTGGCGGTCACCAGCAGGGTGGAGGAGGGAAGGGCCAGGACTCCTAATCGATCCACCAGCTCCGGTACTCCCGCCATCGGCACCGCCGATACCACCAGATCGGCCCCCGCCACGGCAGCCGCCAGGGTGAGATCCCCCCGGCGGGACCAGAGTCGCACCGGATGTTGGTTGGTGCGGGCCAGGTGGGCCAGGGCCAGCCCCCAGGCCCCAGGCCCCAGCACCGCCAGGGTCATTGGGGGCTGGTAATGGAGTGCCGCTAGCTGATCCATGGCCTGAGATTCAGTGGTCACTGTAGATCATTCGATATTATTCCCTGCTGTAACAGATTACCGGAAGACGGGCCGGCTCGAGCCCGCAGCACCTGCACCAGGGTCACCAGGTGGTCCGGCCAGGGGGCCACCGCCACGATCTCCACCCCGGTTACCGGATGGATGAGGGTGAGGCGCTCGGCGTGGAGGGCCTGTCCGGGCAGGTTGACACCCATATCCCGCCCCGGCCCGTAGATGCGATCTCCCACCAGGGGATGGCCCATGTGGGTGCTATGCACCCGGATCTGGTGGGTGCGCCCGGTCTCCAGGCGGTAGCGCAGGCGGGAGAAGTTCCCCAGGCGCTCCTCCACCTGCCAGTGGGTGATCGCCGATCTCCCTCCCCGTTCCAGGGAAACAATCGCCTGTTTTTTCCGATCCACCGGATTGCGGCCCAGGGGCTGGTCTACCCTACCCGCCGGAGTAGCGGGGGCACCGTAGACCACGCCCACGTACTCTCGCCCGGCGGTCTTAGCTTTGATCTGGGCCTGGAGATGGCGATGGGCCAGATCGGTTTTAGCTACCACCATGGCCCCGGTGGTGTGGCGATCCAGGCGATGGACAATGCCGGGCCGTTGCACGCCACCAATCCCCAGCAGTTGATCACCGCAGTGGGCCAGCAGACCATGTACCAGGGTGCCACTGGCATTGCCTGGGGCCGGATGAACTACCAGCCCCGCCGGTTTATTCAGAATGATCAACTGATCATCTTCGTAAAGGATGGCCAGGGCCATGGGTTCGGCAGTCAGGGCCAGGGGCTGGGCCGCCGGGATGGTGAGGTGGATGAGATCGCCCCCTTGCACCGGGGTATTTTTATCGGTACAGACCTGACCATTGCAGGTGACGTGGCCCCCCTCGATCAGCTTTTGCAGCCGACTGCGGGACAGGTGGGTAAGCTGGTCGGTCAACCAGCGATCCAGACGCAACGGCTGGACCAAACCCACCGTCAAGGTGAGATTCTGATCCGATTCAAGAACTGATTCAGAGGCTAACATCTCAAAGTATCCATGCGGATGGCGAGACTTGAACTCGCAAGGCGTAAGCCACACGCCCCTCAAACGTGCGTGTCTACCAGTTCCACCACATCCGCCGATAGGAATCACCCACAGCCAGGTTAAGAGGGATAATACCCTGGCTCCAGGGCTTCAATATACCATCATAGCTCACCGCTGCACTAGGGAGTCATGTAGGAGATCGGTGCAGAGGGCTCAAAGTTGGCATAGCGGCTGGTTCAGCGGAGGGAGTTGGTGCCCCTAGGGTTAGGGAGGTTAGTACAACAGCTAGAAACTGACGAGAAAGAGGCATGGCGACTGCATTGCCCAAAGAAGATACAGTATTGCTTAGTAAGCTTAATATCCTTACTGAATTCTTAGGAGAGGGGATAGGAATCAGTGGTCAGAAGCCTGTTCATCTCCTGACCACTGACTCCTGACACCGGCCTTAGGGCTGGCAATAACTCCACCGCTGAATTGTGCAGCACCAGGGTGGTGGTAGAGTTTTCGGTAAAGCCGATGCGCTGATAAAACCCCTGCTGGTGGGTGGTCATCAGGTAAACCCGTTCGACTCGACTCATGTGGGGATGGCTGAGCAGGGTTTCCACCATTTTGCGGCCCAAGCCGCCCCCCTGGTAATTAGGGTCGATCACCACATCCCAGATGGTGGCCCGAAATACCCCATCGGAGGTGGCCCGGGCAAAGCCGATCAGGGTTTCCCCGTCCCAGGTGGTGACCACCGGATGGCTGTGGGCAATGGCGGTAGCCATGGCGCTGGCCTCGCGATCGCTAGCCCAAAACGCGGCGGCCCGAAACAGCCGCATCAGCTGGCCTAAATCGGATTCCGAGAGCACCTCGGTGTACTGGAACTGGATGTTGCGACAATCCATGGTTGATGCTTGTTTGAATGGATTAGGGAAAATCTGAAGATGGCGGGGGGTAGACTGGCGAATACCCTGACCATCCCTGCACCGATCAACGGAGTGGATTTTGAGAAAAACGATACTAAAGTTAATGCCCCTCCAGCTTACCCTGGCAAGCTGGGTTGTGGCGTAGGGAAAAGCCCTCCATTTGTCTGGAAATTATGGCTTTCCCTGACCCCTGGGGCCAGGATCGATCCCTAAAAGCCAGAACCCACTAGCCCCTGACATCAATCCACCTCCTGACCACTGACTGCTGCCCCCCGTCTCCCAGGGGAGACAGGCCTAGGGGGTGAACACCGCATAGAGACCCCAGATCGCCATGGGTCGCAGGTAGTGACAGGCCCGGAAGGTGCCCTGGGCGGTGATCGCCTCGGGGGTGCGAAATTGCAAGCCGTAGCGATAAACCTGGTGCACCACCGCTTGGGTAATAGCCAGGGCTCGCTCCCGCTGGCCCATCTGGGCAAAAAAGGCGGCCAGGCCAAAGTTAATGCCGGTCCATACCTCCAGAGGATGAGTGCTGTCGGGGTCTTCGGCTCGACCATCGGGCCGCACCCCATTGGCCGCCCCGATTGCCTCACCCAGGGCGGGGGCGCTAAAGTTACCCAGGGCAGAGCCAGCAAATTTTTGGGCCTGGGGGACGGCCTCCCCCTGGGCCACCTGGTTAAAGCGGACAAAGCAGGCGTCGTAGATAGCCTCCAGGCTGGAGAGGATA
>JBEIUS010000083.1:0-13740 GCA_040374235.1 Leptolyngbya sp.
CACCGCCGACTGCTCCAGTGACTACGGACAGGTGTTATATCGCCAGGACGGCTTAATTGAAAAGGTTGATACCAGTAACATTGAGCCTCTCCATGCGGAGCTAGAACATTTTATTAACTGCGTACGGGGTGGTGAACCCCCCTCCGTCGGGGGGGAACAGGCCCTTAAGGCCCTCCGTCTCGCCAGCTTAATTGAGCAGATGGCCCTGGATGGTAAACCCTGGCAGCCGGTCGACTTGACTGCCGCTGGTATTGATGTTCCCCTATCGGTTTGAAAGGATAGCTGGGTGGCATGTCGGTTAATTTTCCCCGGGTTATTTTTCTAGATGCGGTGGGTACACTGTTTGGAGTGGCCGGCAGTGTGGGCCAGGTCTACGGCGATTTAGCCCGTCGTTACGGGGTTGAAGCCAACACTAATGCCCTTAATCAAGCCTTTTTTCGAGCCTTCAAATTGGCCCCCTCCATGGCCTTTGGAGTGGACCAAGGAGTGTCAGTGGCCGACCAGGAATACTACTGGTGGCGTCTGGTTGCCCAACAAACCTTTAGTAGCGCGGGAGTGCTTGATCACTTCGTTAATTTTGACGAGTTTTTTAGCCATCTTTACGCCCATTTCGCCACCGCCAATCCCTGGCTAGTCTATCCGGATGTGCCGGTCTCCTTGGAACGTTGGCGACAACAGGGCATTGAGTTGGGAATCATTTCTAATTTTGATACTCGCTTGTACCGGGTTCTGGAGGTGCTTAACCTGGCCCAGTATTTTCAGTCGGTCACCATTTCCTCTGAGGTGGGAGCAGCTAAACCCGACCCTCACATTTTCACCGTTGCTCTACAGAAACACCATTGTCAGCCAGCCGCTGCCTGGCACGTGGGGGATAGTCAGGGAGATGATATTGTCGGTGCCAGGGCCGCCGGTCTGCGCCCCATCTGGATCAGGCGCTGCTCTAAACCGGTTTTAGACTAAGGGCTACGGCTTGCCTGGTCTACTGAGTTTCCAGGGGCAAAAACACCGTCAGCACCTCACCGGTTTGGGATCGCTGACGCACCGTTAGCTTACCCCCCAGGGCTTGAAAGAGGTTTTTAGTGGCCTTCAGGTTGAGACTAAGACCACCGGTTTCCGGCTGAAAAATCAGTAATTCCCCCAGGGTCTTAAAGGGGGAAGCTAAAAATTGATCGACCGTCTCACTCGTCCCATCGGTTTGCCCTTGATCGGGGGGGCGCGACTGAAACTGTAACTTGAGCTGGTGACCCGCCAAGGTAACGGTCAAATCAATGTGACTGTAGGGGGAAAGGCTATGGGTAAAGCGATCAACCAGGCCAGTCAAAACCTGGTTCAACATGGTGGGGTCACTGGTCACTCGGGGTAAATGGGTGGGTAGATTGACCGTTAGGGTGAGGTTACGGCGGCTCACCTGTTGTTGCCATAGGGGAATCGAGTCTT
Organism: Leptolyngbya sp.; assembly: GCA_040374235.1. Taxonomy (GTDB): domain Bacteria; phylum Cyanobacteriota; class Cyanobacteriia; order Phormidesmidales; family Phormidesmidaceae; genus Nodosilinea. The sequence goes on from JBEIUS010000083.1 coordinate 1,438, forward strand.
CGAACAACTGCTGCAGGGAAATGGGAGATAGGGGAGATCGACGCTGTTGTGTCGGGGTTGCGTCTAGCTCTACCGCCGTAAAGATGAGGTTGAAACGATCAATTTGTTGGGTGCACTCCCGATCAATGGATCCTAGACGCTTTCGTATCTCCTCACCAATATCCTTTCGTTTGAGCAGAGACCGGGTCAAGGTCCGAATGGTAGTCAGGGGTGTCCGGATTTCATGGGCCATGGCCTTGAGTAATTCCCGATCGCTGCTTTGGCCGGGGGGGTCTGCCTTAAAACGCTGCTCCGCCTTGCCTGGCCCTGATAACCGTTGAAATCTTTGCCTATTCCCCTTCCCCGGCAGCACAGCCAGGCGGGTTGATGGTTCCACTAACCCCTGAATGGGTTCCGGCCCCTCGCCTAGAGGGGTTACATCCGCAAGGGAGCGGAGCTCCTGTAACAGCAAATGGCTATAGCAGGTCACGAGGCGATAATCGGGCGACACCGGTGGAAATTCCTCAACCGCCTGATCAAGGGTGGGAAGTAGGGGCGGTCGGCACTGCAAGACCCGCCCTCGCAATTGCTGGCACACGGCGGCGATCGCCACCGGATCAAAGGAAAATTGAAATTGGGGTTGACCCTTCCCATCCTCCCCCAGTAGCAAAATTAAACTAAACTTGGCGGTCAATAACAGACAGAACCGCTCCCGAGCCAGGGGATCCCTACCGGCGAGGGGGACCATGGTCACCCTGGATCGGAGGTTGGCAGCAAGGGGGGAGGGCTGGCCGGGCAATAGGGGACGGGTTACCGCTAAAATCTGCTCCAGAGGCTCAGGAATCAACAGCCAGTGGGTGAGGGTTTGTCCAAGTAGCTGATCGGGAAGCACCGGAAACGGCCCCGATAGGGCAACCCCCATGGGTCGGTCGGGAGGGGAGGGGAGGGATCCGGGCTCTGGTGTGGCGTTGGCGTAGAGGAGCAATTTCGCCAGGGCGGCGATCGCCCCCAGCCATTCTCGCTCTGCCTGCTGTCGAGCCAGGGTCAACATCGGTAGGTCCCCCTCCCTACCCGCGCTGGGGATGCCAAGGTCGAGGCACTGACTTGCTCCAGCAGGACATCTCCCTTCACCCATTGGCAAGGAAAGAGCCTGTCGCAGGACCTGGCTAAGGGATAGGGGAACCTGTACCAACGTTCTACCTCGCTCCACAGTGCCACAGCTATGAACCAGCTCAGGGCACTGCTTGATTACGCCGTCTATATACGAGGGTAAGACGTTGTGGCGAATTGGCCTATTGGGTAGAACCGAACCCCTAATGATCCGTTGGCAAAACCTAGGCCCGGGGCAGGGGAGACTGGTAGAACCCCTTGGCGTCAGGGCAAACTAATCGAACCAGCAGGAAACACCCGCCACGGCTTCCAGGGTTTCAGTGGGATAATGAGGTTCCACCGCCATGAGAGCACCTAACCCCTGTTGAATGAGTTGTTCAATCTCCGCCAACTGCTGTTCAGGGTAATAGTTACAGTTGGCAACATCGGCTGGATCCTTTAGGATCCCCACCTCCTCACCGTCGAGAGTAACGTAAACCGCCTACACGGGGGTGGAAGCGAGCCAAAATCTTGGCTCAATAGTAGCTTTGACCGCTCCATCCCATCCTGGAGGTTCTGGCCAAAGCTATGCAGCCAAGTTATATCCTAAGTTTAGGCAAAACAAGGACTCAATTGTCATGAAACCAGGAAAATCAATATAAAACGATGGAATTATCCATGGTTCTCAAGCAAGCCGAGGGTATCACTCTCATCCGGGAAAGGCCCGTATATGAGTGGTAGTCCGGTATATCTGGTAATCTGTGATGGCATTCACCCCCCCCGGGAAACCGAGGGTATCCTCGCCCTGGTTGGCCAGGATAGTCTGCTCAGCCGGCTACCTATCCGGCATTTTAGTCCTGGGTCCCCGGCGGTGTTATCAGGGGCAGCTCTGCGCCGTTGGCTAGAGGGGGATGGTCAGCCAGCCCGGGGGATCAACCCTGACTATCCCCGTTTAATCATCTGGGCCTTTAGTGCGGGCTGTATTGGAGCGGTGGCTCTGGCCCAGTACTGGCAACGGTACCGGGGTGGGGTTTTGGCCCTATTTTTAGTGGATGGCTGGGGCGTCCCCGCTGGCGGACCGATGCCTCTCCACCGCCTCAGCCACGACTGGTTTACCCATGTCAGTTCTGGCTACCTAGGCCCGGGCACAGTCAGCTTTGTCAGCCGACCCGCCGTCAGCCACCACCAACTCTGGAGCCATCCCGAGCAGGTGTGGGGATACCAGGTCCGGCATCACCCCCCCGACAAGCCAGCTGTGGGCCCTGCTATGCCACCAGGAGGGTTAACGGCAGGGGTCTTTCTCTGCCGTTGGTCGCGCTATTATCTGGCCCTGGGCCCAGGTGGTCCCCCGGATACCCCATAGAAGGGTAAAATCCTGAGGGGAGGAACTAAGAGGGGACCGGAAGATCGCTAGAGGCCGGGCCTAAAATCTGAGCAGAATTACCCCTCGGCCTATCCTTACCCATCCCTGCTTTGCTGGGGTTTTCAAGCATTCCTTGATCTGGGTTTTCCCTACCTATGCGTTTGTACTCCCTGTTGGCGGCGGCCAAAATTAACCTCTATCTAGAAATTGTCGGCGATCGCCCCGATGGGTTCCATGAGTTGATCATGGTGATGCAGAGCATCAGCCTGGCGGACCGGGTCACGGTGCGCAGCATCGGGGTGGATACCATTCGACTGGTTTGTCACCATCCCCTGGTGCCCACGGATCACACCAACCTGGCCTATCGCGCGGCGGCTCTGCTGGTGCAGCGCTTTCCGGGCATCATGGGGAAGTGGGGCGGGGTGGAAATCACTCTGAATAAGCAGATTCCGGTGGGGGCAGGGTTGGCCGGGGGCTCCAGTAATGCTGCGGCCGTGCTGGTGGGCCTGGATCTGCTCTGGCAGCTGGGTCTAACCCAGGGGGAACTGCAGGCCCTAGGGGCGGAGTTGGGATCGGATGTGCCCTTCTGTATCGCCGGGGGCACCCTGTTTGCCACCGGTCGAGGGGAACAGTTGGATTCCCTACCGGGAACCGAGGATCTCTGGGTGGTGCTGGCCAAGTATCAATCCGCTATGGTCTCCACCCCCTGGGCCTACGGCACCTACCGTAGCCAGTTTGGCCATAGCTATCGCCGTGACTTTGCTCCGCGGCGGTCCCAGGTGAAGGCCGGTCCTATGGTGGCGGCCCTAACCCACCGGGATAGACTGACGATGGGGCAACACCTCTATAATGACTTAGAGAAGGTAGTCCTACCCGCCCAGCCCCAAACCGCCCAACTAAAGGCAACCATGGCGCAGCTGGGGGCTAGTGTGGGGGCCTTGGGTACCCTTATGTCCGGATCTGGTCCCTCCGTCTTTACCCTGGTGACCAGCCAGGCAGAGGCGGACCAGCTGGTACAGCAGTTGCGGGAGGCTCTGCCCGATCCTGACCTGAATCTGTGGACTGCCCAGTGCCTACCCCATGGGGTACAACTCGTAGAAAAATAGCCATGTCCGAACCCTCCCCCCCGCCCCCCAATCCCGTTGTCCTGGCTACTCCGGCCAGGGTACTGAAGTGCTTTAGCGGCGCATTGATGGCTGGCACCATTGCCCTGCTAGCCTACCGCCTGATGACGGCGATTGCCCTTAGCTTTTCCCAGAAGCCGGTCCTTTCGGACAATCCAACGGTGATCAACCTAACCGCCGCCGTCCGCACCCTGGTGGTGGGGATGGTGGCCCTGGGAGCTGGGGTGTTTGGCATTGCCGCCCTGGGACTGTTCCTGTTGGGGCTACAGTTGCTATGGCAACGACTGCGAGCTGGCCGTAGCCCTAATCTCGGGGCTCATCACGAGTAACCGGTAGGTTGGCCGCTTGCCAGCCGCGCATACCCCCTTGCAGGCTAGCCACCTCCGTCCACCCCTGTTTAGCCAACATCACCGTGGCCTGGGCAGAGCGTCGCCCAGACTGACAGACCGCTACCAGGGGTCGGTCAGGAGGGATTTCTCCGATCCGCTGGGCGAATTCCGGCAGGGGACTCAGCTGGGCATTGGCAATATGACCCAGTGGACCGTTAAATTCCTCCGCCTCCCGCACATCCAGCACATGCACCTGGGCCAGATTTTCCCACAACCATTGGGGTGCGATTTCCCTGATGCCTGCGTAGGTCAGGTAGACCGGCCCCCAACTGGCCAGGGTGGGGAGGATGGCAGGATCGGGACGGCCACAGACACAGTTGGCGGGAATGGCAAGATCAATTTTCTTGGGATGGGGTAGGCCCAGGTTATCCATATAGCCGACAAAGTCCCGTTCATCAGCCTGGCCGCCAATGCGGGGATTATATTGTTTCTCCTCACCGACGGTGGAAGCGGTGCGACCATTATAGTCATGGGCGGGGTAGACCAGGCAGCTATCCGGCAGACTGAAGATTTGCTCCGTAATGGAGTGATACATGGTGCTGGCATTACCCTGCTGAAAGTCGCAGCGACCGGCCCCGCGAATCAGCAAACAGTCGCCGGTAAAGGCCATGGTGTGATCATCCAGCACGTAGGTTAGGCATCCATCGGTGTGCCCTGGGGTGGCCCGCACCTCCAGGTAGCGATCGCCAAACCTGACCAGATCGCCCTGATCGAGCAGATAGTCAGCCCCTGTCACCATCGGGCCGTAGCGGCCAGAAATGCCAATTTTAGAGCCCAGGGCCTGTTGCATCAGCCAAGCCCCAGTGACATGGTCAGCATGACAATGGGTATCCAGGGTATAGAGCAGGGTCAGTCCCAACTCCTCCAGCAGTGCCCGATCACGCTGGTACTGCTCAAACACCGGGTCAATCAGGACCGACCCCCCACTGATGGGGTCAGCCAGCAGGTAGGTGTAGGTGGCGGAATCAGCATCGAACAACTGACGAAAAATCAAGCTGGTATCCATAGGATGACACTCCAGATGATACTGAAGGGGGGGGCACAACAGACCTCCCATGACTATGCTATACAGCCAAACGGCACTACAGCAATAAATCAACACCCGTCTTGTCCTACAGCTAGGCAGGGCAACTGCCCTAACCTAATAGAATCCGGCTAGCCGTCTGAACCCCGGCCCCCAGGTTAGCCTGGGGATAGCCCAGGTGACCCAGGGTGGCCTCTAGGGCCGCAACGGCGGTGAGAATGTCACGATCACAGACAAAACCCAGGTGGCCGATCCGAAAGATCTTTCCTTTCAGGTGATCCTGGCCGCCAGCCAGGGCAATGTCAAACCGCTTCTTCATGGTGGAACGGACCTGTTCCGCATCCACCTGATCGGGCATGACGGCGGTGATGGCGGGGCTAGCGCAGTCGTCGGCACCAAACAGGGGCAGGTTAAGGGCACCCATGGCCGCCCGAGTGGCCCGACGATGGCGATCGTGGCGATCAAAAATCGCCTCCAACCCTTCCTTTTGCATCATCTCCAATGCCGCCTGCAGAGCAAAGAAGAGATTTACCGGAGGGGTGAAGGGGGTAGTGTGCTTAGAGCTATCCTTACGGTAGGGACCTAGATCTAGATAAAAACGGGGCAGATTAGCGGTTTCGTAAGCAGCCCAGGCCTTAGGGCCGACACAAACAAAGGCCAACCCCGGGGGAATCATATAACCCTTCTGGGAACCGGAGGCCACCACGTCCAGACCCCATTCATCCACCGGTACAGAACAGGCCCCCAGGCTAGTCACCGCATCCACGATAATCAGAGCGTCGCCGTGGGCCTTAACATGGCGGTTAATGGTTTCCAGGTCATTCAGCACACCGGTGGAGGTTTCGCTGTGGGTGATAATCACCGCCCTGATCTGCTTGTCAATGTCGGCATCCAGGGCGGATTTAAAGTCCTTGGGGTCGAGGGGCTGGCCCCAGGGTGCCGTAATCTCCTGGACCTCCAGTCCATAGGTCCGGGCTACCTGCCCCCAACGTTCTCCAAACTTACCGTTATTGCCGACCAGGACCCGATCCCCCTGTCGCAGGAAATTAATGATACCGGCCTCCATGGCACCGGTGCCACTGGCGGCCAAAACTAGCAGATCATTCTGGGTCTGGTGCAGCCACTGCAGGTTAGCCGTCACCTCCGCCATCATCGTACTAAATTCACCGCTGCGGTGGCCCATGGGATGCTTTGCCATGGCCAGGAGAACCTGTTCCGGCACCGGGGTAGGGCCGGGAATCATCAGCATTAATTTGTTATCCATAGTCGGTGATAGTCAATCTTGACTTGAGAGGGATTAGGAAAGGCACCGATCAACAGGTCAGAATCCTGACCCACGCCAGAGTGGCATTAGTATGACCAAGCTCAGGACAGCCCTATCTTAAGTTAGCCTAAATCTAAACAATATCAGCAAGCTTTTCTAGGGTATACCGGTCCCCCCTATAGGTTCAGGCCCGGTATACCGGTAGGGTAAAGTAAAAGGCGCTGCCTTCCTCTGGGACCGAGTCTACCCAGATTTGGCCATAGTGGGCCCGAATAATTCGTTGACAGAGGGCCAAACCTAAGCCGTATCCTTCCTTGCTGCTATCCCGCTGCAGTCGGAAACTTTCTTCAAACACCCTGTCTCGGTTTTCTGGAGGAATGCCGGGGCCGGTGTCAACCACCCCCACCTGGACCTTCTGGGTGGTGCGGTGGAGGGCAGTTAGGGATACCTGGCCCCCCTGGGAAGTGTACTTGATAGCATTATCCAACAGGTTGATGATCACTCGCTTCACCTGGTTGCCATCGGCGTAAACCGTCGGTAAGTCCGTGGGGATTTCCTGGGTTAATCGCTGTTGCTTAGCCTGGAGACGGTCTTGAAACCCCCCAACAATATCACCACAAAGGGCCACTAGGTCCAGTTCCTGGGGGTGGAGTTGCAGTTCTACGGAGGCTCCCCGAGCAGTTTTAAGGATGTCTGTGATCATCCGATTAATGGTCTGGATTTGGGTTTTGGCGTGTTTCAGAAGTTGCCCCGTCAGTTCTGGACTCAAGTTAAGGTGGCGACTTTGGTCTGGGGCGTAGCCCAGCTCCAAGGTCTCGATCGCAATGGATGCAGCGGTCAGGGGATTTCTCAGATCGTGAGCCATCATGGCAATAATCCGGTCTTTAAACCGTAACTGAGCCTCTAGCTCCTCTCGAGCTTGATTGATGCGGAAAATTTCATCGGAGAGTTTGATTAATTCGGTTGGGTAAATCAGTCCATCCTGGGTGAGTTGGGACGGACTTGGGACTGGTTCACCGGCCTCACCGTTGTCCGCCCCGCTAGCATGATCTAGGGTTTCCTGCTGCCACTTGGGCCACCAGTACTCCAGTTGGCTGACAATATCGCTACCCGCTAACATTTGTTGGGGCAGGGGGGCGATTTTAATCAGGGCGGGGCTGGCCACCAGCCTGTAATGCTCCGCCAGGTAGGGCTGCTCACCAATATCCACCACGTCTAGGTGAAAGGGAGACTGGCTGGCAAACCCCTTCAGGTACTGGCGAATGTACTGTACTTGTTGGGCCAAGCTGGGACGCTTGTCAATAAATAACAGTAGCTTGAGTTGTACCTGGCCTCTCTGGAGAGAATCGGAGGCAGCCTCCATAGTGTCTCCTTAATGTTGACAATAGATTAGGCTCGGGAAAATAGCCTCAGTCGTAGATTAGCCCTAGCATATAGATAAATCCTATGAATAGGCTAGTCTCAAACACCGGCGATCCCCATAGCCATTTCTTCGACCCGCAGATTGCTGTTTAGTCAACTCATTTCCGAAAAACATTAGGTTGGTTTCCTTCCTCCACTGACATACCATAGCGGCATGCCCTTTGCCCTAATCTATGAGTCTTTGTATCAATCCTCGCTGTCCCCAGCCCCAGCACCCTGAAAATAACAGTCGTCCCAACTGTGCCGCCTGCGGTTCCAGTTTATTGCTGCAGGGGCAGTATCGGGTAATGCGCCTAATTAGCCACCAAAGTGGGTTTGGTCGGGTTTACGAAGCCTATGACGGCAATGTCCCTAAGGTTCTCAAGGTTTTGAAGGAGAATTACAACCAGAACCCCAAGGTGGTGGAGTTATTTCGACGGGAAGCCCAGGTCCTGGGTCAACTGCGTCATCCTGGGGTACCTCGGGTGGATGCCAACGGTTACTTTCACTATTTTCCCAAGGACAGCACCGAACCTAGCCATTGCCTGGTGATGGAAAAAATTGACGGCCCTAACCTGAAGCAGTGGATGGTCCAGCAGGGTAACCACCCCATTAGCCAGCAACAGGCGATTCTATGGCTAGCCCAACTCACCGATGTGCTGCACCTGGTGCACCAGCAAAATTACTTTCACCGGGACATCAAACCGGAAAATATTATGCTGCGATCCTCGGGACAACTGGTACTGGTAGACTTTGGGGCCGCTCGGGAAATGACCCAGACCTACCTGGCCCAGTTGGGGGATAGTGGCATTACCACGGTGAGTTCGGCGGGATACACCCCACCCGAACAGGAGCAGGGACAGGCAGTACCCCAGTCGGATTTCTATGCCCTGGGCCGTACCCTCATCTATCTACTGACCGCTAAGCTGCCCAATGACCCAGGCGTCTATGACTCTCGCACCAATCAGTTTTGCTGGCGGCAGTACGCTCCCCAAATTTCCGCCGACCTGGCGGATTTGATCGACCAGCTCATAGAACCAGCGGCGGCAAGTCGGCCCCAGAATACGGCGGCGATTTTAAAACGACTGGCCCAATTGCGATCGCACCCCACCCCCGCCCTTACCCCGCCATCGCCATCATCGGCTTCAAAGGGCACCCCAGCCTGGTCTGTCACCACCCTAAACCCTCAGGGGAAACGCCATCCCCTACTACCCTGGTTGCTGGCGGGGTGCGGAGCCCTGGCCCTAGCCCTGCCCCTAGGGGGGTACCTCCTACAGCGTTTCGGTTTCCTCAGGCTACCGGGCCTAGCCCAATTCTCGATCGCAGAAACCAGAGTAACTGCCGCAGGCACCCTAACGGGACACCAGGGAGAAATTAAGGACCTGCTGCTATTGAATGACGGTAAAACCCTGATTACAACAGGCACCGACCGTAGCCTACGTCTTTGGGATCTCTCCAAGGGCCAGTTGATCCGCATCCTCGGTGAGCACAGCAATGTGATCAAGGCCCTGGCGGTGACCACGGACCAAACAGTGCTGATCAGTGCCGGGGACGATCGCACCATCCGATTTTGGGCTCTGCCCAGCGGCCAGCCCCGGGGTCAGATTACCAATGCCCACCCCGCCCCCATTAATGCCCTAGCGGTAAGCAACGACAACCGGCAATTAGCCAGCGCCGATGGTAGCGGCATGATCAAACTCTGGCCCCTGGGGTCCTCACCCCAGCCCAGAGCCATGGAGGCGGGCCAGCGGAGCTGGCAGGCAGAGGGCACCGTTAACGATCTGCGCTTCAGGCGCGATGACAGTTTTTTAGCCAGCGGGGGTAAAAGTCTGCAGCTATGGCCCCTAGCCAATCTAGACAAGGGCGCCATCCCCACCCCTCGCACTCTCCAGGGCCACACCAGCTTTATTAATCAACTGGCCATCAGCGAGGATGACCAGACCTTGATCAGCGCCTCCGCTGATCAAACTATTCGCCTGTGGCAAATTGATTCTGGGGTTCAGAAGGCGGTGCTGGAGGGCCACCAAAGCTATGTCAACACCCTGCGGATTGAGGGGGCTGAGCTCTGGAGTGCCGATCAGGATGGCACCGTGCTGGTTTGGGACCTGCACCGACAACAGCCCGTACGCCGGATTCGAGGTTTTGATCGAGATATCTGGCGGTTTGTTGTGCAGTCTCCGTCTACCCTGATTACCATTGGTGGGGAACAGCCCCAGATATACCTATGGCGACTACCCAGCAGTAAACCCTAGCGACCCTTCAAGAGGGGAGCGGGGGGCAGAAGTGATTATCTGAAAGGCGATCTACACTTTAAACTCCGACCCTAACTGTCTAGACAACGGAGTACGCTTTAATGCTGATAGTCACTTTTTGTTGGATATAGAGACTATTGTCCATACATTCTCCTGTTTGGCTACTCCTCCAATCACTGGATAAGCCCGCTAGAAAAGTGTGTACCAGGCTTTAGATTTTTTAGAGGTTTTTCGTTTGGGCAAGGGAAAAGAAAAACCCGCGTTGTCATCATCTAGCCTATTATCAGGAAACTGATCCAGAAGTTCAGGCAATAAATCCTTAAAGATATCAGGCGACAACTCCTCACCAAAGGCACTTTTAGCCATCATATTTAATATGTCGAAAATATCTAGCTTCTCCAGTTGGTCAATTTTGTTCCCTAGGGTATTGCGAATAATGTCCTGGGATTTAAACCATTCTTCCTCACGACAAGTCTGTAAGGCTTCTGGATCCTGTAGTCGCCGAGCAATATCAAACCCCTGATCGTAGAGTTTTTGGTAAGAATGGGAGTCTCGATCATAAAGACTGGCCGTGGCCAGTAGCAGTAATGGATTTTGGGGCTCTTTTTGTCGATAGGCCTCCAACATGGGTCGAAAAGCCTGGCTAGTACTAAAGCGACTCAGCTGCAGCTGGGCTTTAGCCAGCAGCCTCCCTGACTCAGAAGAACCCCGCAAGATAGTACCTGCGGCAGCCTCAAGGTGATCCGGAGAGGGATTTTTAAGCCCCAACAGGGTGAGATACCCTATGTTAGCCGCCGGTATCTCAGTCGCCAGGGCAAATAATTGCTGAGCATAGCGACTTTGCAAGGAGGTCACCCCTTTTTGATTACGCCGACTATGCTGTTGGATAACCAGATAGATAGCCATCAGGATGTCTACCTGTTGCTGGGGTGTAGAATCCTTTAGAAGAGCATCCCATGCGGCCATCGCCTGGGAGACATCGAAACCAATCTTTTGGCTAGTACTCGGTTCACCCTGGGCGGCCTGTAGGAAAATTTGAATGGCTTTCAGTGCCGGCGATAATTTTTCATGGTCATTGACGTAGCTTGCCATAAGGGTATAGACCCGAAAACTGAGGGCTTCCACCCACGTGGGGATATTGACTTCGGTTTCTACACCAGTATCGCCAAACCGCTTGCCATATTTGCGCCGGATAGCCTTAGTAGCCTCTGGATCATCTTCCAAACACTGCAGTAGAGTCTCATACACTGGTGGAAAATCACAGCCGGCCGCCAGTGCCTCTGTTAACAAGGGTTGAGCAAGGACGACCGAGCCTTGCTTAAAGGATTGTAGGGCCTTACGACCTAAGACATCTCTATGATTAGGGGCAAGCTGTTCGGCTTGAGCGATCGCCTGATTTACCTCATGAAGACGACCCAAGCTTAATTGGACATCCCCTAACCAGCAGTAGAGCTTAGCCAGGGTAGGGTTGAGGCGACTTTCTGGCCAATCGTTGGGCTGCTTTTTAGCCGCTTTTCTAACCCAGTGAATTACCTCGTTAATCAGTTTTAGGGCCTGGCGATTAGCTTTGGTTAACTGGAGAACCTGATAGAGCTGTAACCCCAATTGAGGATCAAACTCAGGCTGGTGCAATACCTTACCCCAAAACTCTCGGGTACAGCTGAGTTCACCCTGATGCCTAGCTTGTTGACCAGCCTTAAACATAACCGGGCGGTATAGGGTTTTGAGATCGGAGTACTCAGCCATCGCCTTAGTCGGCATATCCAGCAAAAGATGGGCGGCATCATGGTAATTATCGTCGTGGAGTAGATGCAATAACTCTAAAACCCAAACCGTGTGTCGATGGGGCAAGTTTATAGCATCAAGATCGAAAATCTGGCTTACAGTGACATGGGTATGGGCGGATTGCACCAGACATAATTGTTCGAGGGCCGGATGATGGGAGCGTATCGATAGAAAGGATCGGCCACCGATTCCAGGGGAGTTGATTGGCAATATCTTAGCGGCCTGGGACCAATCCCCAGTTTTTTGGCAAACGTATGCTAACCAAACAGATGGATTATCCCCGGGGGTAGCAGCCCCATTCATTTTCTGAAAGTGATCTAGGGATTCCTGGAAATCACCCTTTTTGAATGCCAGAAGACCTTTTACCCAATGCAGGTGATTAGGTTGAAAACGTTTTGCGGAGGTTTTAACCAGTGCTTCGATCTGCTCCAGGTTGCCTTCTAGCCATAGCAACTTTAGGTAACAACCGCCCAGGTGCTTAGGTAGGGTCTTATCTTCAAAAGCAGACTGGAATAAATTAAGAGCTACAGTCTGCTGGTTTCGAGCCAAAAAACACTTGGCCAACCAATAGTAGACATCCCCGCCTGATTCTAGCGCTAGTGACTCCTGGAGGCAGATAGCTGCCTGACTATA
>JBEIUS010000018.1:0-28411 GCA_040374235.1 Leptolyngbya sp.
CTTAGCACGATCAGGGGGAATGGGACCAGTTCAGTCCTCTTCCCAGGACTGGACCGCTAACAAATCAGAGATGGGATCCTGGGTGGAAAAGTCAAATTCTTCCAATTCTCGCTTCCAGTATGGCCAATCATCGCCAAACAAAAAGGCGATTTTCCAAATGGGGTCACTTTCTTGAATAGCTTTGGACTTTGCCACCAGGGAGGCTACCTGCCGTTGAAACTTCGCCATAGGGTGCAGGACGACTAAGTCAGCAATTGCTTGGATCATACTTAGATTTTCAGTTTGAAAAAGCTTTAGAACTACCGTAAGAGAGTTAAGACGATGGCCACAGACTACTCACTGGGACGCTAGTCGTTTAATTCCATACAAGTGGTGAGCATAGCACAGGTCTCCGCCAGTGGAACAGAAATCACTAGAAAAAGCGCCTGGGTAGCTTCCCCAGGAATTCACCATGTTTGGCTTAGCATTCCTCGCTACACTGGGAGGGAAAGCCTTACCTGTCCCTAACTCCATGGCTCAGTCCGCCCCCCCCCCCGTCGCTGCGATCGCCCTGCCGCGCACCAGTGAGTCAGACTCCCTGAAGCGGATTCGCCACACCTTCTCCCACGTGATGGCGATGGCGGTGCAACGGCTTTTCCCTAAGGCCCAGGTGACCATTGGTCCCTGGATTGACTATGGGTTTTACTACGACTTCGATCACCCCGATCCTTTTGTCGAGGGGGATTTAAAGGCGATCAAAAAGGAGATGATCAAGATTATCAAGCAGGGCCTGCCGGTGCTTCAGGAAACCGTGACCCGAGCAGAGGCGGAGCGGCGCATCACCGCCCTGGGGGAACCCTACAAATTGGAGGTCCTGCAGGACCTGCAGGACCCCATCACTCTCTACCACCTGGGAGATCAGTGGTGGGATCTGTGCGCTGGGCCCCACGTAGCCAATACCGGGGATCTCAATCCCCAGGCCTTTGATCTGGAAAGTGTGGCGGGGGCCTACTGGCGGGGGGATGAACACCGGGCCCAACTGCAACGGATCTACGGCACCGCCTGGGAGACCCCCGAGCAACTGCAGGAATACAAACGACGGCGGGAGGAAGCTAAACGGCGGGATCACCGCCGTTTAGGTAAGGAGCTGGGGCTGTTTATCGTCGCCGATGTGGTGGGCCCCGGCCTACCCCTCTGGACCCCCAAGGGCACGGTGCTGCGTTCCACCTTAGAGACATTTCTTAAGGAGGAACAGACCCGGCGCGGTTACCTGCCGGTGGTCACCCCCCACATTGCGCGGGTGGATTTATTTAAGACCTCCGGACACTGGCAAAACTACCGGGAGGACATGTTTCCCCTGATGGCGGATAACGACGCCGATCGCCTGGCGGAGGAGGGTTTTGTGATGAAACCCATGAACTGTCCCTTCCACATTCAAATTTATAAAAGTGAGTTGCGCTCCTATCGGGAGCTGCCCATGCGCCTGGCGGAGTTTGGCACCGTCTACCGCTACGAGCAGTCTGGGGAGCTGGGGGGGCTGACCCGGGTGCGGGGCTTTACCGTAGACGACTCCCACCTGTTTGTCCGGCCAGATCAACTAGATGGGGAATTTCTCAAGGTGGTGGATTTGATCCTGACGGTGTTTCGCAGCCTGAAGCTAAAAACCTTTAAAGCTCGACTCAGCTTCCGTGACCCCGAGTCCAGCAAGTACATTGGCGATGACGCCGTTTGGGAGGCCTCCCAAACCGCCATCCAACGGGCGGTGCAAACCCTGGGCATGGACTATTTTGAAGCCCCCGGGGAAGCCGCCTTCTACGGTCCTAAGCTGGATTTCATTTTCCGTGACGCCCTGGACCGGGAATGGCAATTGGGTACCGTCCAGGTGGACTACAACCTGCCGGAACGGTTTGACCTGGAGTACGTGGCGGAGGATGGCTCCCGCCAACGCCCGGTGATGATTCACCGGGCCCCCTTTGGCTCCCTGGAGCGGTTAATCGGTATCCTGATTGAGGAGTACGCCGGCGACTTTCCCCTTTGGCTGGCACCGGTGCAACTACGCCTGCTGCCGGTAACCGAGGAGCAGCTGGACTTTGCCCGGCAGGTGGCGGAGCAGTTCCTGGCCCAGGGGGTGCGGGTGGAGGTGGATAGCAGCGGCGATCGCCTGGGCAAGATGGTGCGCAACGCCGAAAAAGCCAAAATCCCGATCATGGCGGTGGTGGGTGCGAAGGAACTAGAGGGCAATGCCCTCAGCCTCCGCACCCGGGCCCAGGGAGAACTGGGGGCCCTGCCGGTCAGCGAGGTACTCGACCGGATAACCGACGCCATCACCCATCGTCAGGACTTCTAGTCCTTCGCGACATGGGTTTGACCATGCTTCGAGAAAGCAGTCAGGCATCAGAGTTCAGGAATCAGAACTCAGTAATCAGGGGTCAGGAGAAGCTGGTAGATTTATCCCAGGGTCTCCTAGTAATCTACTAATCTAATTTAAGATTCGACTCAGCGATCCTCTCCCAGTCCCCCCTGCCGTTGCCCCATTCCCCCCCACCCCCCATGCCCCTCACCATCCCCGCCGATCCCTACCCCTACCCCTTTGATGGCGACCTCAGACCCGCCAATACCGCCCTGCTGGTGATTGATATGCAGACTGACTTCTGCGGGCCCGGCGGGTACGTGGACAAAATGGGCTACGACCTGAGCCTCACCCGCACCCCCATTCAGCCCCTGAGTCGGGTGCTGGCCCAGTTACGGCAGTTGGGCTTTACCATCATCCATACCCGGGAGGGCCATCGCCCTGACCTGGCGGACCTGCCCGCCAACAAACGCTGGCGATCGCAGCGGATTGGCGCTGGCATCGGTGACCCCGGCCCCTGTGGCCGCATTCTAGTGCGGGGGGAAGCGGGCTGGGAACTCATTCCGGAACTGGCCCCCCTGCCGGGGGAGGTGATCATCGATAAACCCGGCAAGGGGTCCTTCTACGCCACCGATTTGGACCTGGTGCTCCAGGGCAAGGGCATTCGCAACTTGATTTTGACCGGCATCACCACCGATGTCTGCGTCCACACCACCATGCGGGATGCCAACGATCGGGGCTACGAATGTCTGCTACTCTCCGACTGCACCGGCGCCACTGACTACGGCAATTATCTAGCGGCCTTAAAAATGATCACCATGCAGGGGGGGGTGTTCGGGGCGGTGGCCGATTCCCAGGCCTTGCTGACTGCCCTGGCGGGTGGGGTCTAGTCCCCAGCCCTGCAGACAAAAAAACGCCAAACTTGCCATCTGCGTGTATCCTTTATCAGGATTATCGTTGTCAGGATCGGCGGCTACCCCATGGATAAACCCCCTAAGTCCTCTTTGCTGGTTTGGGCCCTGATCGGCGCCCTAGCCACCGTGCCCCTCGGTGTACTGCGTTCAAACCAGCGCTGGCTGGCCCAGGAAAGCCCCACTTCGCCCCCGACTTTTACCCTCCAGGAGACGGTGGCGGCGGGGACTCGCCTGCGCATTGACGGCTCTGGGGCCATGGCGGTTTTAAACCAAACCCTGGCGGACAGTTTCAAGCAACGCTACCCTGGCACCGAGGTCACCCTGGCCAGCAACGGTGACGGGGCGGCCCTGGCGGCCCTCGAGGCGGGAACCATTGACCTGGCAGCCCTGGGGCGGTCCCTGAGCGACGCCGAAAAGGCCCAGAACCTGACGGAGGTGTCGATCTATCGGGAGAAGATCGCCATCATCGTGGGCCGCGATAACGTTTTCCAGGGGGACCTAACCTTTGGTGATTTTGCCCGCATCTTCCGCGGTGAGATTACCAACTGGTCGCAAATTGGGGGTCCTGATCTGCCCCTGCGATTTATCGACCGGCCCGCCAGTAGTGATGTACGACGAGCCTTGGCGGACTACGAGGTGTTTAAACAGCAGGCCTTCCAGGCGGGCAGTAAGACGGTGGTGGTGGGGGAAGACAGCACTGCCACCGTGGTGCGAGAGCTGGGTAAGGATGGCATTAGCTATGCGATCGCCAGCGAAGTAAGTAACCAACCCGCGGTCCGGTCGGTAACCATGCACAGCACCAAACCCGACGATCCCCGCTACCCCTACTCCCAACCCCGCAACTATGTCTATCGGGGAGAGGCCAGCATTCCGGTGGAAGCCTTTCTGGGCTTCGCCACCAACCCGGCGGGTCAACAGGCGGTGGCCGCCGCCCAGCGGGCTGAACGAGCCAATGTAACCGCGGGTGCTAACCGCCACCCCGGGGCGATCAGCGTGGCCCCCGACGGCCGCACCCTGGTGCGCGGCGGTGACAAGGGCCAACTGGAGTGGCTAGACAGCAATGGTCAGCCCCTGCGCACCGTCGCCAATGCCCACCGCGGGGTGGTATCCGCCGTAGTCATCAGCCCTGACGGCCAAACCGTGATCTCCAGCGGGGCTGACGGCACGATCCGCCGGTGGGATAGCATGGGAAACCCCGTGGGACTCCCCTTAACTGGTCGGGGCGGCGCCATTTTAGCCCTGGCCCTCAGCCCCGATGGCCAAACCCTGGTGAGTGGCAACGCTAACGGTACGATAGAGCGCTGGTCCATGGACAAGGGCACCCCCCTGGGGGATCCGATTGCGGCCCACGGCGGTGCGGTCCAGACCCTGCACTATGCCCAGCCCAGCCCGGGACTGTTCAGCGGTGGCAGTGATGGTAGCATAGCCCTCTGGTCCGCCGAGGGCACCCTGGTGAAGCGGGTTGAGAAGGCCCACGCCGGTGGCGTCACCCAGATCACCAGTAATCCCGAGGGTCAGGTGGTCACCTCCAGCGGCAGCGATGGCACAGTGCAGTCCTGGAACCAGGCCACCCTGGAACCCCAGGGGGAACGGATTCAGGCTCACCCCCAGGCGGTCACCGCCCTGGCCTATAGCGCCGACGGCGGCACCCTGGCCACAGCGGGGGCCGACCGCACCCTACAACTCTGGGGAGAGGATGGAGCGCCCCTACAAACCACACCCGTCGCCCTCGATGCCGTCGCCAGTTCCCTTGACTTTACCCCCGATGGTCAGCTGGTGGTCGGCACCGCCGATAACCAGGTGGAGCGGCGGGATGCCCAGGGCAACCCCCTGGCAAGCTTTGATATCTCAGCCCTATCCCCCCAACTCGCCGATCTCTGGCGTCGCCTGCAGGGTCTACCCCGCAGTACCTGGTGGATCATTGCGGCGGTGCCGCTGCTGTTGTTTTTGGCCGGGTTGCTAGGGTCCCTGTTTGGCATCCAGCGGAAGCCTAAACCCGACACCGACCTGAGCCTGGAGCCCATCCCGGGAGCAAACCTGGGCCTTGACTTCTCCGGAGTAGGACAACGGCCTACCTCGAACCCTGAACCCAACCTGCCCCCAGAATCCGCCCTCATTCCTGAGATTGCCCCAGAGTCCGGTGGTTTTAGCCAAAGTAAGCTAGAACAGGCCCGGGCGGATCTGGCGGAAGGTAAACGACTGATGCGCAACGGCCAGTACGACCTGGCCCTGATTCAATTTAGCAGCGCCATTGAGGCCACCGAGGTGGAACGGATGAATGCCCAGGCCACTGGTAGCCCGATCAGCGGCATCAATACCATTGCCTCCCAGGCCCAGGCCCAACGGGGTCACGCCCTGGCCATGCTGGAGCAGGTGGCGGAGGCCATGGCCAGTTACAACCTGGCCCTCAGCCTGGATGCCTCCAACGGGGAGGCCTGGGTGGGCAAGGGACGCCTATTGACCGGTATGGGCCGCTATGAGGAGGCCCTGTTTTGCTTTGACAGCGCCCTCGAGCTAGATCAGTCCGCCAGCGCCGCCTGGTATGGCAAGGGGCAGGCCCTACTTCACCTGGGTCGCCAGGCCGAGGCCCAAACTTGTCTGACCCAAGCCACTAACCTGGGGGACCAGAGCATGACACTGCCCCTCCCCCCGGACCTTACCCCATCACCACGCCCCGTTCAGCCAGCTACGGAAATTCCTACTCCGCCCGCCTATAGCTATGACCCCGACATTCCCCTCGAACTTCAGCAAATGATCATGGGTCTACCCTCCGCCGACGCTAATATAGCCCACGGCAGTTCCCTCGAGCCTAGCCTACCCTCGGAGCCGCCCCCCGTTTGGCCTCCAGCGGAGATCCCTACTCCGCCCGCCTACAACTATGACCCCGATATTCCCCTCGAGCTTCAGCAAATGGTCATGGGTTTACCCTCCGCCGACGCCGATATAGCCCACGGCAGTTCCCTGGAGACTAGCCTACCCCCGGAGCTCAGTCAGGTGGCCTCACCGACCCCAGGGGACCCCCCTAGCTACCCTAGTTCCAATTCCGCTACGGCTATTTCCGCCGTCACCAGCCTGGAGGATGAGTTGCTCAACCAGGTCAGCTTACCCTCGGCGGACCTGCCAACCAGGGATTGGTCGGTACCAGTGACAGAGCCGTCCCTGCCCACCGATGCACCGCCGGTGGTCCCCCTGGAGGAGGGCGACTTTATTCCCCCACCCCCGGAGGATGCCAGCCTGAGCAGTGATCTGCCGCCGGAGGTACTGGCGGCCATGGCCAGTATCCCCCCCGGATCACCGGATAGTTTTGATCTACCACCAGCGGCACCGATCACCGCCCCAGCCACGACCCCGGTTGCCCCCCGCAGTTGGGTGCGTTTATCCCTAGATCGGGACAAATCCGACCGTTTCTACGTACTCTGGAACCTAGAGGAGGCCGATCGCCTGCAGGCTAGACAACAGGGGGGCGAAACCCTGGCAGTGCGCCTCTACGATGTCACCGGCCAGGCCACCCATATGCCCCTACAGCCCCCGGTGCACGAGCAGCGTTGCCACGACGATCTGGCCCAGGACTGGTATCTGCCCATTCCCCAGTGGGATCGCATCTACATCGCCGTCCTGGGCTATCTGGGGGGGACGGACCGCTGGGTGGAAATTGCCCAATCCGCCGAGGTGCCGGCAATCTCCTAGGCCAGGGTAGACCTTGACAGGGGTCCCTTCCCTGACGGATATAGATAGGTAGGTCAGCTAAAGTCAGGTCGGGGGACAGGTGGGTAAGACGGATCGACACGGTGCATGGAGTACTGTAGGGATGGGTTTCAGGGTGAGTCAAGGGAGTGACTCCCGCCAGGGGAGCCCTATGCTAGGGCAGTGGAGCCTACTACCCCTGGTTGAACTCAGGGGTTGGCGGTGGCTGGCGCAACACCTGGGGCTATGGGGGTTAATTCTGACGGTGCTGCTCGGCACCAGTGGTTGCGACCTGAATCATTTTGTCAAGGCGGAGGCTGCCAGCTCCCGCCTGGTGCTCAGCACCCTGAGCGACCCCAAAACCTTTAACCCGGTGCTAAGCCAGGAGTATCCCAATATTTTTGGCTTTACCTTTGAGGGGCTGACCGGCACCGATGGCCTCAGCGGTGACACTATCCCGGCCCTGGCGGAGGGCTGGGAGATTAGCGACGAGGGTAAAACCCTGGTGTTTACCCTACGGTCGGGACTGCGCTGGAGCGATGGCGCCCCCCTGACCGCCGATGATGTGCTGTTTACCTACCAGGTGGTGTTTAACCCGGAAATTCCCAGTAATAGTCGGGATGGCTTCCGCATTGGCCCCCAGGGTCTGTTACCCTCGGTTACCAAGCTGGATGATCGGCGGGTCCAGTTCTCCCTACCGGAGCCCTTTGCCCCCATGCTCAGGAATACGGAGCTGAGCATTATCCCGGCCCATGTTCTAAAGCCTAAGGTAGAGACCAAGGGGGCCGACGGTAAACCTCAGTTTCTCAGCACCTGGGGCACCGATACACCACCGACGGAGATTATCGGTAACGGCCCCTACCGCCTGGGGCAGTATATTCCCGGGGAGCGCGTGATCTTTGAACGCAACCCCTACTACTGGCGCCAGGATCCCCAAGGCAAGCCTCAGCCCTATATCGAGCAGGTGGTCTGGCAAATTGTCCCCTCCACCGACACCTCTGTTTTGCAATTCCGATCCGGTGGGCTAGACTCCGTGGGGGTACAGCCGGATTTCTTTTCCCTCCTGAAGCGCGGTGAGGAGCGGGGCAACTTCACCATCTACAATGGCGGCCCCGACCTGGGCACGAACTTCCTATTTTTCAACCTCAACCAGGCTAGTCGCCAGGGTAAACCCGTGGTGGATCCAACCAAGTCCCGATGGTTTAATCGAGTAGCCTTCCGCCAGGCGATCGCTTACGGTGTTGACCGCACCACCCTGATTAACAACATTTTCCAGGGGCTGGGGGAAGCCCAAAGTTCTCCCATCTCCGTACCTAGCCCCTACTATGCCCCACCGGAGATGGGGGTGCGGACCTACGACTATAACCCCGACAAGGCCAGGAAACTCTTGCAATCTGACGGTTTCAGGTACGACGCCAGCGGCAAATTGTTAGACGACCAGGGAAACCCGGTGCGCTTTACCCTGGTCACCAACTCTGGTAATAAAATTCGCGAAGCCATCGGCACCCAGATCAAAAGCGATCTAGAGAAAATCGGCATCCAGGTGGATTTCCAGCCATTGGCCTTTAACATCCTGGTGGACCGGCTCACCGATAGCCTAGACTGGGAGGCCTGTGTGCTGGGGCTGACCGGTGGCCTTGACCCCAACGGCGGTGCCAATGTTTGGCTCCTGGATGGCTCCCTCCACGCTTTTAACCAACAGGCCGGGCCAGGGCAAGCCCCCCTGCAGGGTTGGCAATCGGCGGACTGGGAGGCCCGCATTGCCGATCTCTACGTACAGGCCGCCCAGGAGATTAACGATGATAAACGATTTGACCTCTACAAGGAAACCCAGCAACTGACCCAGGAGTACCTGCCCTTCATCTACCTGATCAACAACCTCTCCCTCACCGCCGTGCGCAATACGGTTAAGGACATCCAGTACACCGCTATTGGCGGCGCCTTCTGGAATATCCATGAACTGACCGTGGAGTAGGTTCAGCCCTCCGGGTTCCGTGGTACAACCAGAATGGTCTACCTGGGCTTGGGGCCATGACTTTACGGATTGGTAACGGTTACGACATTCATCGGCTGGTGGCGGGGCGGCCCTTGATTCTGGGGGGGGTGACCATTCCCCACGATCGCGGCCTAGAGGGCCACAGCGATGCCGATGTGCTCACCCATGCGATCATGGATGCCTTGCTGGGGGCCCTCAGCCTGGGGGACATCGGCCATTATTTCCCCCCTGGCGATCCCCAATGGGCGGGGGCGGACAGTCTCAAACTATTGGCCCAGGTCCAGGCCCTGGTGGCGCAGCAGGGCTGGCGGGTGAGCAACATCGACACGGTGATCGTGGCGGAGCAACCCAAACTCAAACCCCACATCAACGTCATGCGATCGCGGCTGGCGGCGGTGCTGGGGGTAGCCCCTGACCAGGTGGGGGTGAAGGCCACCACCAACGAGGCCCTGGGGCCAGTGGGCCGGCAGGAGGGCATCGCCGTCTACGCCGTTGCCCTGCTCACCCAAGCATGACCGGGGGGACGGCGGCGGACCTGGCCCAGGTCAAGGGCGACGATGCAAAATTCTGACTACAATGGGGCCTAGGTGTCTTCCCTGCCCTCGTCTTTACCTATCCTCTGTGTCGGGCCTTGCCCTCCGCCATGACTAACCCCGAGCCCCCCCGGCCCCGCACCTTCCTCAAAACCATCACCCAGGCCCTGCAATCGGTGCCGGCCCGGGTGGATTTTGGCAAACTGACCGTCAAACCAGGGGCCCGCACGGCGGAACTACAGGTCTTTGCTAACGGACAGCAGACCACCTACCCCCTGCTGGGGGACCACTACCTGCTGGGGCGCAGTTCCAGCCAGTGCGATATCGTGGCCGCTAGCCCGATCGTCAGCCAGGTGCACGCCACCCTCACCCGTGACCCAAATCGCCCGGGGCAGCCCTTTGTACTCAAGGACCGTAATTCCACCAACGGCATCTATCGGGGCAAGCGCCGCCTGCAACGCACCGTCATGAACCACGGCGATGTCTATAGCCTGGGGCCGGCGGAGCTGGCGGACGGGGTCACCCTGCGCTACCTGGACCCACCCCCCTGGTACGTCAAAACCGCCCGATCTCTGCTCTACGGGTTTACCGGCCTATCCCTAGCGGTGGGGGCCTGGGTGGTAGCGCTGGAGTGGCCAAAAATCCCCATGCGGCCCCTGCCCCAATCGGTACAGGGGCCGGTGATGGTGTTTGCCGAACAGGAGGGCCAGTGGGTGCCCCTGCGGCCCCAACATCGGCAGCGCCACCAAGAACAACCCAACCTGTCTGGGTTTTCCCCCTACCTGCCCAAGGCCCTGGTGGCCTCGGAGGATACCCGCTATTACTGGCATCTGGGGGTTGATCCGATCGGCATTGCCCGGGCCTCCTGGGTTAACTTCCAGGACAAGGAAATTCGCCAGGGCGGTAGTACCCTGAGTCAGCAACTGGCCCGCAGCCTTTATCCAGATTATGTGGGGGGGGATGACTCCGCGGGGCGCAAAATTCGCGAGGCGATCGCCGCCCTGAAACTGGAAACCTTCTACAGCAAGAGGGACCTGCTGCTCACCTACCTCAACCGGGTCTACCTGGGGGAAAACCTCTACGGCTTTGAGGACGCCGCCCAGTTTTACTTTGCTAAATCCGCCCGGGACCTGACCCTCTCAGAGGCCGCCACCCTGGTGGGGATTTTGCCTGGCCCCAATGCCTTCAACCCGGTGCAGGACTACGAGGCCGCCGTGTTTTACCGCAATCGGGTCCTAGACCGGATGGTGGTCCTGGGCATGGTCAACCTGGAGGAGGCCCGGCAGGCCCGGCGATCGCGGATCGAAATCAGCCCCGAGGCCACCCGCCAATTGGGCAGCACCCGAGCCCCCTACTTCTACAGTTACATCTTCGAGGAACTGGAAACCGTACTGGGCACCGCCCTGGCCCGGGAGGGGAACTTTTGGGTACAAACCGGCCTGGACCTAGACCTGCAAAAAACAGCGGAAAAAGCCCTAGCGGAGGATGTGGCCAGCCGGGGCGCCGCCCTGGGCTACTCCCAGGGGGCCCTGGTTAGTCTGGACACCGCCACGGGGGAAATTCGCACCCTGGTGGGGGGCGTCAGCTACGCCGATAGTCAATTTAACCGGGCCACCCAGGCCCTGCGCCAACCGGGCTCCACCTTCAAGGTCTTTACCTTTGGGGCCGCCCTGGAGGCGGGTATTCCCCCCAGTCAGAGTTTTTCCTGCGAGCCCCTCCGGTGGCAGGGGCAGCGGTTTGAGGGCTGCCGATCTGGCTCCGTCCCCCTGGATATGTACGCCGGCCTAGCCCGCTCGGAAAACGTGGTAGCCCTGCGCCTGGCCCAGACCGTGGGCCTGGATGCCATCATTACCCTGGCCCAGCGCCTGGGCATCACCTCCCCCCTACGACCCTCTCCGGGGCTGACCCTGGGGGAGAGTGAGGTCACCCCCCTGGAGCTAACCGGCGCCTTTGCGGCGATCCACAATAAGGGGGTGTGGAACCGACCCCATGGCATTGTCCGGGTGCTGGATAGCAGCGACTGCCCTAACCCTGAGGACCTCAACAGTTGTCGGATAGTTTACGAATTTGGCCAGGCCGGGGATGCCCAACAGCCGGTGATGGCCCCCCCCATTGCCCAAACCCTGGTGGGGCTAATGCAGGGGGTGGTACAGGGGGGCACTGGCCGCAGCGCCTTTTTGGGCCTAGGGGAAGGCGGTAAAACCGGCACCAGCGACGATAACCGTGACCTCTGGTTTGTAGGGTTTCTGCCCACGGCCAACCTCACCACCGGTATCTGGCTGGGTAATGATGACAGCAGCCCCACCCGGGGCAGCAGTGGCCAGGCCGCCGCTGTTTGGGGCACCTACATGGGGCGCATCAACCCCTAGGTAAGTCCTGAGCCGCCATAGTCGTCGCCCACGGCTATGGCGGTAGGGCTACATAAAATTGACGGGCCCTGTCTCTCGCCGACAGCACCCGTCAAAATCGCTCTATTGAGTTGGTCACGGGTTCCCTCTCCTGAACCTTCTTAGGGTGGACCGACAAGTCTGCAGATCTTGCCTGGCCCCTCTCACAGTCGCCTCTTGCTAGATCCTCGTTTGGTGTTGCCCCTTTGGGCCTTTTCCACTGATTCTGTGGCGGGGGATGATCTACATCCTTACCTATATACTAGCAAATTCCCCTGCTATTGGGGAGCTAAACCGCCAGTTCCATTCCCCTGAGCCCTGGCTGGAGGCTACGGCTATTCCCACCGATCAGGTATACCTAACCGAATACCGTTTACCCGGAGGTTTTCTATGCTGAAGGTAGACAGGTAGGGCCTCCGGGGATGCCAATCCCTGGGGCAGGGCAGCAGGGTTGCCCTCCAGGTCCAGCCTGGTAGATGAGTTGCCTACAAAGGAGGCTACTATGTCGTTGATTAAATGGACACCCTTTGCGGACCTCGAGGTCCTACAAAAGGAAATGAACCATCTGTTTGAACAATTCTCACCGGCCCGACGGGAACAACTGTTTGGCGGTAGCTTCGTGCCAGCGGCGGAATTGACGGAAACCGATACGGCGATTGACCTCAAACTTGAAGTGCCAGGACTGTTGCCGGAAAACATTGATATCCAGGTCAGCGCCGACAGCGTGGCCATTACCGGCGAACGGAAGTCTGAAGAGACCAAGGAAGAAAACGGCGTCACCCGCAGTGAATTTCACTATGGTCGCTTCCAACGCATAATCCCATTGCCGGCGAGGGTGCAAAATGCCACGGCGGCGGCGGAATACAAGGATGGTATCTTGAACCTCCATCTTCCTAAAGATGTGGAGGAACAAAAACGGGTGGTGAAGGTACCGTTGCAATAGCCGCCTCCCAGGGGCGGTGGCCGCCATCCGTCC
Source organism: Leptolyngbya sp. (assembly GCA_040374235.1). GTDB lineage: Bacteria > Cyanobacteriota > Cyanobacteriia > Phormidesmidales > Phormidesmidaceae > Nodosilinea. The sequence goes on from JBEIUS010000018.1 coordinate 12,820, forward strand.
TCAGGGTGGGGTGATGGCCCATTACCCGATCGCCGGAGGATGACCCCATCGCCCCTAGCCCCCTTCTCCCAAAAAGGGAGAAGGGGAACCCGTTTCAAAGTCTCTCTCCCGCTCTGGGAGAGGGATTTAGGGTGAGAGCTGCAAAAGTCGCATGCACCCGATCTCGAAAAGGCCAACAAAAACCCCCTGGCTGAGGGCCTGGAGGACAATTAAGGATAAGGGGGTACCCTTGTCCCAGGAGTAATTGCGTTATGGGCGATCGCGGAGAGATACCCTCTCCACCAGCAGCCGTTAAGCCTTGCGGGAATAGTACTCAACCACCAACAGTTCGTTGATGTTGATGGCCACCCACTCCCGTTCGATCACGCCATTTACCTTGGCGGTCAGCTTGGCCTTATCCAGCTCCAGGTGGCTGGGCACGTTGGCTAAACCCGGAAACTCCAGGTTGGCTTCTACGAGTTTCTTAGATCCGTCGCGATCGCGCACGGTGATCACATCCCCGGGTCGGCACTGGTAGCTGGGAATGGAAACCACTCGACCGTTGACACAGATATGACCATGGTTGACCACCTGACGAGCGGCGGGAATGGTGGGGCCAAACCCTAAACGAAAGATGGTGTTGTCCAGCCGCATTTCCAGCAACTGCAGGATTACCAACCCGGTAGACCCACCGGCCCGTCGGGCCTTTTTAACGTAACGGAGTAGCTGTTTTTCCGTCAAACCATAGTTAAACCGCAGCTTTTGCTTTTCCTCCAGCCGTACCCCGTACTCTGATTTCTTCTTACGGTCCTGCCCGTGCTGACCGGGGGGATTGGCCTTACGGGGTGACTTGCGGGATAGGCCCGGCAACTCCCCTAGCCGCCTCACCACCCGTAACCGGGGACCTCGATATCGCGCCATGAACGTTTACTCTCCAGCAGTCAATGGTTAGGAATTAATCCCAAAGGTGTCATTGTACCGGGTTACTGAGCGGCAACGCAAGCCCTCAATGGAGGTTTTATGAGGTTTTGTCACCATGGCCAGCCCCCCAGGGACAGGGTTAACCGACCCGTCTTGAACGGAGGCCTCCCTGGCTAACCATAGGTCCCCCGCAGCTGGGGCGATCAGGGCAAACCCGCACCGGAGCCCCCCAGGTGGGTAATCATGGTGAGGCGATCGCCGTAGCCGCAGCAGCGGGCAATCTCCTCCTGGGACCAGGGGGAAACCTGCAACAGCAGGCGGGCCCGGCGTTGTCGCTGCTGTTGGACAAATTCGTACAGGGAGAGGCCGGTACGGCTTAAAAAGGCCTGACAAAGTTGAAACTCCCCCAGGTCTAAGGCGGCGGCCAGGGGGGCCAGGGCGATCTCCGTGGCCAGATGGGCCTCAACGTACTCAACCAAACGGCGGAGGCGGCGGTTATCCAGGGGGTGGTCCAGGCCGGGGGGCAGGGGCCGCACCCCGTAACCTTCTAGCAGATAGGCGGCCATCGCCGTCATCACCTGGTCCACATAAATCTGATCGAGGGTGGCAGTTGCAGGATCACTGAGGATCGCCTTGAGGGCCATGGCCAGGTGGTAAAGATTAGCATCGTAGAGGCCAAAGCGGGGGATCAGATCCGACGTCGCCCCGTCAAATATGGACCGACTCACCTGGTCCATAAACCGACTGGTCAGACAAAAGCTGGTGGCCTCCAGGGGCTGGCGCCAGAGGGCGGCATGGGAGACGCCGTCGGGGCAGAGGAACCCCATGCCTGGCACCTGCAGGGGTGGGGTGACCCGTTGCCCATCCAACCAGTCCTCCCGGTCTATATCTATGGGGGTTTCTAGACCAGCCCCACTCAGGTTAAACAGGGTGAGGACGTGGTGGCCCTGGGGCTGATACTCGGGCACGACCCCGGGGGGCAGGTGATCGTAGTGCAGCATAACAATCCGCTGGCGATCCTGGGGCCAGTGGGCCATCGTCGGGGGGTGGGAATTAACCTCAATTAGGGTATCGGTCCTCTCTAGATTAACTCGCTTAGGCTTACCATGATCCATCGGTCTTGATGTCCAGAGTCAGTGCGTTGGGAAAGGCCTTATCATTCCACTAAAAGGTGAAAAATTAGGAGTAATATTAAGGCTTGAGATGCCATCGATTAAGCTGCACGATTAGAAGATGAAAATCTTGCTAATTGAACCCGAAGATAAAGGCCAGTCCAGTCTTCTTGCCGCCCTGAACAAGCATCGGTTCAGCGTTGATCGGGTCAGCAACCCGGAGGCCGCCTGGGCCCTTCTCAATGCCTTTCTCTACGATCTGCTGGTGTTAGAGACATCACCAGAGGCCATCCGCCTCTGTCGCCAGCTGCGGAATCTGGGTAACCCGGTGCTGATTTTGTTAACCGTGGCGGCCTCTGGCCTGGAGGATGGCTGCCCCCAGGTAAGACAGGCTATTCTCGGATTAGAAAGTGGGGCCGATGCCTGGGTGCCCCAGCCCTGTGATGAACGGAATCTACTCGCCCAGATCCAGGCCCTCAGCCGGCGAGGGGGGGGCAGGGCTAGTCCAGTGCTGTCCTGGGGATCTGTGAGCTTGAATCTATTATCCTGCCAGGCTACCTGCTGCCACAACCAGGTTTTGCCTCTTAATCGCAAGGAGTACCAACTGCTGGAACTCTTTCTCAGTCACCCCCACCAAACCTTTTCCCGGGCAGTGATTAGCGATCGCCTATGGAGCCTGGATGCCCCCCTACCCACCGATGCCACCATCAAAACCCACATCCGCAATCTTCGCCGCAAGCTCGAGCAGGCGGGTCTGGAGGACTTCATCCAAACCCACTACGGCCATGGCTATCGCCTGAATCCGGCCCATCACCCAGGGGGGGAACAGGCCAGGGTTCAGCCCTCCCCACCGGAGGCCCTGGTGGATAGTGTAACCGCCCAGGTCTGGCAGGAACTGATGGCCGCCAATGCACGACTGCATCAGGAGGTTGAACAGCGTCAGCGGATCGCTGAGCAACTGCAGCGCTCCGAAAGAATGCTCAGCAACGCCCAATGGGTGGCCCAAATTGGCTGCTGGGAATTTGATATGGATAGCCAAACCACCTACTGGACTGAGGAGCTCTATCGCATCCATGGTCTTGATCCGAGCCAACCCGCCCCTACCCCTGAGGAAATCCTGGCCCTGGTTCACCCTGAGGACCACCCCATCCATCGGGAGGCGATCCTGAAGCCGGTGATCCAGCAGGAAGCCTTTGAAGCCAATTTTCGCATTATCCGCAAGGACGGCGCGATTCGATACGTCAATGCCCGGGGCGGGCCCATCTTCGACTCCGAGGGAAGGCTGATTAAGCTGGCAGGCACCACCTTTGATGTCACCGCCTGGGTGATTGGGGAGGGCTTGACGGATTTACGGGTCCCCCTGGCCCACGCCCAACCCCGGGGTGGTTAAGGGGAGACGGAGGGATGGGGAAAGGGAGCTGGATTAGCTCAGGTGGGTAATCATGGTGCGGCGATCGCCATAGCCGCAGCAGCGGGCAATCTCCTCCTCAGCCAGGCTAGAGACCTTTAACAGCAGGCGGGCCCGCCGTTGTCGCTGCTAGAGATGTTGGCCTTGACCCCACCTACTCCCCTCCGGCTCACCAACAGGGCTATAAATAACTTAATGTCCAGCCCCTGGGGGTTATGGTTTGCTGAAACTATCACCTGGCCATAGGTCACTCAATCACAGGGGGGTAGGATGATGGGATGCAAAGCATGGGCCCTGGGGCTGGCGGGGGTTACGGTCTGGTCTGGTCTGGCTAGCGGGGCGGCGATCGCCGGTACCATCGAGCTGCAGGTTTCCCCCCTGCTCACTAGAACCAGCCCTCCCACCATGGGCTGCCCCGACACCCTAACCGTGACGGAGACCCTGCAGCCCTACCGGGAGGGTAGCTACGGCATCGACGGTCGGGCCGATCTGTCTGACCTGGCCAGGGATGTGGCGATCGCCAGCAGCGACCCCTTCAGTGTCACCTGGGTGGGCACCCTCCAGCCCCAGTACCGCGACTGCCAGGCCGCCGCTGGCATGGTTGCCATCGACGGCGAAAACTACCAGGGCCATTCCTATCTGCGCCTGCGGCTGACGGAGGGCAAGGCCTACCTGATTCTAGACATGACCGGGCTGCGGGACCCTAACAACTACACCACGGTGATTATTAATCAGGGGGTAGATCACGGCCAGCCCACCTGGAGCTGGGGCGGGTCGGATTGATCGGTGGTCCTCCCCTGCGCCCCTCAAGCCCCTAAGCATCACCGATCAATCTCTATCCGCAGCACTCTGGCCAAAGCTATAAAAAATGCTGTGTCGAAATTCTAGCCATGGAGTAAGCTTATAGGCAGATTGGCAAGGAATCTATATGGCCAGCCTGGGATCGTTCAACGGTAAGGATTAAGCAAATGAAAACCACAGCGCACTGGCGGCACTCCCAACGTTTTGCTCCATTGCTAGCGGCCTCCACCGTCGCCATGGGGGTTGCCCTTTCTCCCCAGGTGGCCCACGCCCAGGTGGCCTACGGTAGCTATGTGGGGATTGGCGCTGGGGTGGGCTTGAGTAGCGATGCCGCCACCGGTCAGGGCGGGGGCGTCCAGGGGGTGATTGCCGGGCGCTACCGCTTCCTCACCATGCCGGTTTCCCTCAGGGCCCAAGCCTTGGTCTTTGGTGGCGACTTTGCGGTTGTGCCAACGGTGTCCTACGATGTGCCCCTAAACTGGAACATGGATGCCTACTTGGCCGCTGGCGTGGCCTTCCCGGGAGGCAGTGACGATCCCAGCCTGGTGGGTAATAAGACTTCCTTTGTCCTTCAACCTGGGGTTGACTACATGTTCCCCAATAGTAACCTGGTGGCCTTTGGCAATGCTATTTTCGCCTTTGATGCCTATCGGGATGGGCGCAACATGGCCATTTCTGTCCAGGGCGGCATGGGGATTCAGTTCTAACCCTCAGGGACAATAGGCCAGGGGCAATTTATGTCTTCTATTATTGGCGTGCTTGCCCTCCTGATCATTGGTTATACGGTTAGTTCCGTGCGCATTATTAACCAGGGTGATGAGGCCTTAGTGGAACGACTGGGGCGCTACCATCGCAAACTCAGGCCCGGCTTGAATTTTATCGTCCCAGCCCTGGACTACATCCGCCTCAAGGACAGTGTACGGGAGCGCATCCTCGACGTTGCCAAGCAAAATGCCATCAGTAAGGACAACGTCTCCCTGGAGGTGGATGCGGTGGTCTACTGGCGAATTTTGGAATTGGAGCTGACCTACTACGCCATCGAAAATGTAGAACAGGCCATCCAGGAGCTGGTGATCACCACCCTGCGATCGGAGATCGGCAAGATGGAATTTGAAAAGACATTTTCTTCCCGGGATGAACTGAACCGGGCCCTGCTCTCCCAGTTGGATGAAGCCACCGAGCCTTGGGGAGTAAAGGTGACCCGGGTGGAGGTGCAGGAGATTAGCCCGCCGGAGGAGGTGCGGCGATCGATGCAGAAGCAGCAGGCGGCAGAGCTGGAGCGCCGAGCCATGGTGCTCAAGGCCCAGGGAGAACAGGAGGCCGCCATCAAACGGGCTGAGGCCACGGTGCGGTCCATCCATATGCTCTCCGATGCCCTGAAGGAACGCCCGGAAGCCACCAGCGTTTTACAGTTCTTAATCGCCCAGGATTACGTGGAAGCCAACCACAAACTAGGGGAGAGCAAGAACTCCAAGGTGGTATTTATGGACCCCAAACTGTTGACGGAGGGGTTGGCTAGCCTGATGGAAAACGGTGAGAAACGACCTGAGGAGCCTGGTGAGGGCGAAGACTTTCCGAGTCGGCGGCGACGTTAGGTAGACCTTTACCCCCTACAGAGGACGGTAGGCGCGGTAGTTAATGTTGGGGAAGATGTTGTCCACCGCTTCCACCTTCTCGAGCCAACCGGAGTCAATCTTGCTCTGCAAAATATCATCCCAGAGTTTTTGGAAGCGCATCAGGTGGGAACGGGTGCGGCGCACGGCGTAGGGCACCATGGTGCCGGTGCGCATGATAAAGGCCCAGTCGGAGGATTGGGCCAGGAGTAACTCCCGGGCCGCCTGGTTGAGGGCGCGCCACTCCAGCTCGTCGGCGGGTTCCCGTCTGGCCAGGTCAATCATCCGTTCCGCCGCCTTATGCAGGTGGGGATAGATCCAGGAGTTGGTTTCGTTCAGCCAGTATTCGTGGAAGCCCTTGTAGCCCCAACTGGATTGGGAGGGTCGACAGACCTGTTGGGTGGGGTTGGCCCGCAGGTAATCCGCCAGGTGGGTCATTTCGTAGGTGCCCTGATCAAACCAGCTCTTACGGAAGAGGTAATCGAGGAACCAGGGGCCTTCGTACCACCAGTGGCCGAACAGCTCGGCATCGTAGGGAGAGACACTGATGGGGGGGCGCTGCATTAGATTGTGCAGGTGATTAATCTGCTGCTCCCGGTTGTACATAAAGTTGGCGGCATGTTCCGCCGCCTTTTCCCGGGCCCAGTAGGGATCGTAGAGGTCTTTATCGGAGAGCCCCAGGCCCTTACCGGTAATTTTGTGGTATTTGATGCCGACGTTTTTCCGTTGGCCGTTGGGCATGACGTAGGGTTTGATGTATTCGTACTCCGCATCCCAACCCAGGTCACGGTAAAATTCCCGGTATTCAGGGGCGCCGGGGTAACCCACCTGGGAGGACCAGACCTGCTGGGAGGACTCGTGGTCGCGGCCAAAGGCCGCCACCCCGGTTTCCGTAAACACCGGCGCGTAGGAGCCAAAGCGGGGGCGGGGGCGGGCGTAGAGAATGCCGTGGCCATCGGTGAGGAAGTAGCGCAGACCGGCATCCGCCAGCATCCGTTCTAGCCCTTCGTAGTAGGCGCACTCCGGCAGCCAGATGCCTGAGGGGGGGCGGCCGAAGGTTTGTTCATAGTGCTCTACCGCCACCTGGATCTGGGCCCACACCGCTTCCGGGTACATCTTCATCAAGGGTAGGTAGCCGTGGGTGGCGCCGCAGGTGATAATCTCCAGGTTATTGGTTTCCTGGTATTGCTTGAATCCGGTGACCAGATCGCCGCTGTAATTCTCCCAAACCTGGCGGACATGGTTGAACTCCTCGGCGTAGGTTTCCGCCAGGTAGCGCAGGTGACCGTGGTGGGCATGGCGTTCCACCTCCAGTTCGATTAATTCCTCCAGCTGGGATAGATAGGCATCAAACCGCTCCTGGAGCAGGGGATCCCGCAGCATGGAAACCAGCGGCGGCGTCATGCTCATGGTTAGCTTAAAGTCTATACCATCCCCCTTCAGCCCCTCAAACATGGTGAGGAGAGGGATGTAGGTTTCGATAATGGCCTCGTAGAGCCATTCCTCTTCCAGGACGTAGTCGCTTTCGGGGTGGCGGACGTAGGGTAGGTGGGCGTGGAGAACGAGGGCAAGATATCCGTTAGCCATGAGTACTGGGGAGAGGAAGGATCGGCGAGGGTAGCGGCTGAAAGCTAGATAGACTGATTTATGGGGTCCAGGCTACATAACCTATTGAAGAAATTCTAAAGCAAAAGTTAAACACAAATTGCATCCCCTGGATATCTGTTACTAATCACTACGTTGCCAGGAGAACTACTCCCGGAGGGTGAGGGCTGGGGATTGCCCGAGCAAACCTTAGGGACTGGGGTTGTTACTGTTTCAGAAGATCCCGGGCGGAAATACCCTCGGTGGGGCCGCCAAAGCGCCAGAGGGTGGCGATCGCCTCGGCCTGGGTAACCGCCTTCTTGGGCTGGAACAGGGTGGTGTAGCCAAAGGCCCGCAGAATATTGGCAAACTCCCCCGCCTGGTGGTCCGCCAGCACCGCCCGCAGGGCCAGGGGATCTACGGTGGCCGCATCCTGAAACCCCCAGGCGGTTTTCACCGCCTCAATACTGGCACCGGGGAAAACGGTGCGAGTATCCAGGGGAACCTTCCACAGCACCAGGGTTTCCCGGGTGAGAGGGGCATCGGGGCGAAAGGTCAGGGTGGTGCTACTGCCACTCAGGGAGCTGGGAATAATGCCGGCCTCCGCCAAGCCCTGGATAGCGCCGTACTGGGGGTGGCTAGGGGGTACATCCTGAAAGGCGGGCTTGGCGCTGGCCTGGCCCGGCCGAATGCGTTTTTGGGGTTGGTCGTTGTAGAAACGGTTGTTGGTGGCCAATAACCACTGGGCGTAGGCCCCCCGACTAATCCCCTGGTTGGGCAACCAACTGGGGCTGCCCGGTGCAGTGGTCTTCAGGTCCAGGGCTAGCCAGTCCTGCACGTAGGGCTGCAGGTCCTCCGGGATGTCCGCCAGGTCGGGGCTAGGGCTGGGACCAGCCCCTCCCCAGTCCGCCGGTGGTCGGGGCCCGATAAAGTCGGGTTGGCCGGGGTTGGGGGCGATCGCCACCCCATCCTGGGGCAGTGTGGATGTGCTACCTTGTCCGGACTCCGTGCCAGGCTCGGCGGGGGTTGCTACCCCATTATCCGAGGGTGTCTCCGGTGGAGCATCCGTCTCCGTAAATCGCCCTTGATCCTGCAAGCGTGGGTCTGCCTGCAGGGAGGTTTCCAGGGAACTGCCGGCGCAACTGACACTGAAGATCAGGATCAACCCGGTGAGGGATAGGAAAACAAAACGCAGGGGGGACAGCAAGGCTGGGGGTGCTCCGGAGCATGGCATAGGATAATTATAGAAGGAGAGTGAAGTCGCCATGGTGGGAAAACCCCTAATCATTGACTGCGACCCCGGCGTAGACGACGCCGTGGCCCTTTTACTGGCCCTGGCCCCAGGCCAGGAGTTTAACCTGGTGGGCATCACCACGGTGGCGGGCAACGTGCCCCTGGCCCATACCTATGCCAATGCCCGCCGGGTCTGTGCCCTGGCCAGGGCTGAGGTGCCGGTGCTGGCGGGCTGCCCCCGGCCCCTGGTGCATAGCCTGACCACCGCCGAGGCCATCCATGGCCCCACCGGCCTGGCGGGGGCCGAACTACCCGAGCCCAGCCAGCCGGCCAGCGATCGCCACGCCGTCACCTGCTTGATTGAGCAGCTAAGCCAGGCTGCCCACCCCGTCACCCTGGCGGTCCTGGGCCCCCTCACTAACCTGGCGGTGGCCCTGGTGCAGTGCCCGGCCATCGCCCAAGGCCTGGACCAGGTGGTGGTGATGGGGGGCAGTCTGGGGCCTGGCAATATCACCCCGGCGGCGGAGTTTAACTTCTACGTCGACCCCCACGCCGCCCGGGTGGTGGTGGAGGCGGGCTTGCCCCTCACTCTGATCGGTCTGGATGTCACCCACCAGGTGCTCACCACCCCAGAGCGGCTGGCCCGCTTCGCCGCCCTGGGCAACCGGGTGGGCCAGACCGTGGCCGGCTGGCTAGCCCACTACGGCCAGGGGGAGGGCGATCGCTACGGCCTGCCCGGCGCCCCCCTCCACGACCCCTGCGTGATCGCCTACCTGCTGCGACCCGAGCTGTTCACCGGCCGCCCCATGTATCTGGCAGTGGAAACCGATGGTAGCCTGAGTCGCGGCCGCACCATCGCCACCCCCTACCTCAACCCTGGCCAACCCGCCACCGCCCTGATAATGGAAAAGGTCGATGCCGAGGGGGTATACGAGTTGTTATGGGAACGGCTGGCCCGCTTTGGGGGGTGATGGAGGGTAATGGGGGGCGCAAGGCGTAGGGGAGGCAGGTCATCAAGATCTTCTGACCGTTGGCTCCTGACCTATCAGCGGCGTAGCAATGGGCTGGGATCCGCTAGGGGGAGGAAGCAGCGGCTATGGGTGCGACCATCCGGCAGCAGGGAGAAGGCCAGCTCACCCCCCAGACCCAGGAGTAGTTGTTGGCACATCCACCGGGTTAACCCCGGTGGCTGCTCCAGGGGGGAGGGCCGCAGAGGGTCCCCAGGCCCCTGGTGTAGGTGGTGCAGCAGAGTGGGGTCGAGGCGACCATCGTCGGTGATGGATAGCTCCAGGCAATCTGGCCTGACCACCCGACACCAGATATCGATCCGACCACCGCTGGGCGATCGCTGAGCGGCGGTCATCAGCAGCTGATGGAGGATCAACTCTAGCTTTGCCCCATCCCCCATCAGGGTGGCATGGCTGTCGTTATGCACCTGGGACCAGAGCTGGCGCGACTCTAGGATCGGGCTAATGCGCTCCATCAGACGGTTTAGGAGACGAATTAGGGGAATAGTCTGGGAGCGAAACCGCAATTGCCAGTCCTCCGCCAGAACCGCCTCAATCTGATCGACAAAGGTCTCCTCCAGGGGAGACCGCGGCCCCCCCGGCAGGGTAGGCGGGGCGGAGAGCCGTTGCAGTTGCCGGTGGCTCGCCTGCAGGAACTGCTGTTTGTACCAATTCAACTGTTGCAACTGCTGGCAGCGTTGCTGGTAGTAATGAATGAGTTGCCCCTGGCGTCGAGCCCAGGCCAGGTGATCGGCGATGGCCTGAAACCGTCTTAGCTGATCGGTGTTCCAGGGTTTCAGGGGCCCGGCGGTTAGGGCCAGCAGCACCGCCGTCACCGGGTGCTGGGGATGGGTGTGCAGGGCAGAGATCGCCACCTGTCCCGGTTCTGGCAGCCTGAACCAGGCGTCACCAGCCTGGGGTAAATCCGCTGCGGCCAGGTGGAGGGGCACTGGGGATTGCAGGGCGGAATTTAGCAAGGGGTCCCTGGCCAGGGAAATGGGGAGGTTCTGATTAATCCAGGTCTGGGTATTGCCGTGGATAAGATGGGTGACCCGAGCCTCAGGGTCCCCCATACTCCAGGTAATCAACCCCACCAGGGTTGCCCCCAGCTGATCCTGCAGGTAGGACAGGGCCGCCCGTTCTAGCTGATCCCCATCCCCCTCCGGGGCCAGACTCTGGAGGGGGGGATCCAGGGATGGAGGGGAGGCTCGGATTGGCTCTGGCAGCTTTGGGACGGAGGTGGGAAGCAGCGCCAGTACCTGACCCGCTCCCCTAAGGAACTCCTTTTCGGCAGCTTGCCACAGGCGGGGTACCCCATCCTCTACACAGATAAACCCCCTGAGTTCCCCCTGGGCCATAATAGCTGCCACCATCAGGGCCTGGGCCTGAACCTGGCGCAACAGCGGTTCCGCCATGCTGGCCTGAACCCCGGCGGGGCTCTCCACCACCACCGGTTGCTGACGGAGCATCTGCCCCAGGCGGCGGAGCTGATCCGCGGGCAGCCTCAGGGCTCGCTCCGGCCTGGAACGGGATCCCAGGTGAGGGGGGTAGCGCTGCCAAAAGTACTGGCCCTGGGGTTCGTACCAGAAGATCCGACTCTGGGTGGGGCCAATAAACCCTTGGGTGGCCTCTCCTACCGCCTGGATCTGGGCCTCCAGATTGCCCAATTCCCCCAGTTGCCCCAGTAGGGATAGCAGGGGTAGGTCCGCCTGTTTAGTCTGGCGCTGGTACTGTTCCCGCTGGTACTGATGCAAGAGATGGGTGAGGAGATGGGTGAGGATGGCCAGGTGGGACCGCTGCGGGGCTCCCACCCCCATACCCCAGCGGGGCGACCCTAGCCCCAGAATCCCCAGACAACGCTGCTGTTGATTAAGGGGGTAAAGCAGGGTGCTTTGCAGATCCCAGCCCTGGACCAGCCTGGCCAATTCTCCCGCTCGGGGGGTCTCGGCCAGGCTGGCTACCCCCACGGGCTGCCCCCGCAGCACCGCCTGTTCCAGCAGATCGCCAGGGGTCAGGGACAGAACCTGCCCTGGAAACCCGGACTGGGGTAGACCCCACCCGGGTTTAATTTCTACCTGCCGATCGCTAGGGTTGTAGAGGCCCAGCCAGACCACCTCAAATCCAAAGGACTGGTGCAGGTATTGGAAGATGGGGCTAATCGCCTGCTCAGGGGTGGGGGAATTTTTTACCCCCTTCAACAGTCGGGCTAAATCCGCCAGAGGCTCAGCAGCGGAAGAAAGGGGCAGGGGCGGCTGCACCATGGGTGTTACCGTAGGGTACTAGGACGTAGGAGTGGAATCACAATCCGGGTAGACAACACCTGATAGACCCTAGACTGAACCGACCTGCGGGCGGTTTCAGCCAGCTGGGGCACCGACTAAACAGAACGGTAACCCCTCAACGATGCACTTCACAGCTAATAATTTTATTGTAGGTTACCTACAGATCCACCACTCCCCCATTCCCCTTAACCTTGATAGAGCACTAGTAGGCCCCAGCATAAATCCACCTACTTCTCCTGGCTGCTGAATTCTGACTCCTGACCCCCTCCTGAAGGGTCGCCTAATGTACGCCACCTAGTACTAGTTAGACTCCCCTGCTACCCCTAATGCCCGTGAAAGATCCCTATCGTCAGCTGATTCGCCCCCTGCTTTTCTCCGGTCTCGCCCTTGACCCGGAATGGCTGCACGACTCGGTGATGCAGATCCTGGCCCGGCTGGGGCAGCCGCCAAGGGGGCCACTGCAAGGCTGGTTGGAGCAGCAATTTTGCCTGGTGGATGATCGACTCCACCAAAGCTGCTGGGGCCTGACCTTTGCCAATCCTCTGGGGTTGGCGGCGGGCTTTGATAAGGATGGGGCAGCGGCACGGGCCTGGCCCCTGTTCGGCTTTGGCTTTGCCGAACTGGGCACCATCACCCGCCTGCCCCAACCGGGGAACCCCAGCCCTCGCCTGTTTCGTCTGGTGGCGGATCGGGCGATCCTGAATCGCATGGGGTTTAACAACCAGGGAGCCACGGCCCTGGCGGAGCGGCTGGCCCCCCTGTGGGCAGATCAACGCCCCCCCATCCCGATCGGGATTAATTTGGGTAAGTCGAAGCTGACCCCCCTAGCTGAGGCGGCAGCGGACTACCAGTCTAGTTTTAAGCAATTACAACCCTACGGGGATTACTTTGTAGTCAATGTGTCCTCCCCCAACACACCGGGGCTGAGATCGCTCCAGGCCGCCGATCAGCTGGGGGAAATTATCGCCGCCCTCCAGGGGGAAAACCTCAGCCACAAACCCCTGCTGGTGAAAATCTCCCCCGACCTCGACTGGCCAGCGATCGATGCCATCCTCGAGCTGGCCCTGGCCCGGGGCCTGGCCGGCATCATTGCCACTAACACCACCCTGGATCGCCAGGGCCTCACCACCCCCACCCTAACCACGGGTACCCCCCCTAGCGCCGAGGCCGGTGGCCTCAGTGGCGCGCCCCTGGCCCGGCGGGCCACCGAGGTGATTCGCTACATCTATGGCCACACCCAGGGTCAATTGCCGATCATCGGCGTAGGGGGGGTGTTCACCGCCGAGGATGCCTGGCAGAAGATCACCGCCGGGGCCACCCTAGTGCAAACCTACACCGGTTGGGTCTATGAAGGGCCCTGGATGGGGCGGCGGCTATTGCAGGGGCTGTTGACCCAGCTCGATCACCACCAGCTGGGGTCGATCGGCGAAGCGGTGGGGCTGGATCATCGCCGTTAGTGCCCCAGGGCTTGCCGCAGCCGGGCCTGAATCAGGGTCAGCACCTGATCCAGGGGCACCTCCTGGGCCTCACCAGTGGCCCGCTCCACTAGCTCCACCCGGCTCGCCGCCAAGGAACGGCCGGTCACTACCCGGTAGGGAATGCCAATTAGGTCAGCATCTTTAAATTTCACCCCGGCCCGCTCATCCCGGTCATCCAGCAGGGCTTCCACCCCGGCGGCCTGGAGGTCATGGTAGATCTGGGTGGCGGCCTCCACCTGCTGGCTGTCCGCCAGGTTCGGGATGACCACGATCACCTGGTAGGGGGCAATGGCCACGGGCCAGACAATGCCATTTTTGTCGTAGGACTGCTCCACCGCCGCCTGGGCCAGGCGGGACACCCCAATGCCGTAGCAGCCCATCACCAGGGGGCCGTCCTCCCCGGTTTCGCTGGTGTAGGTGGCGCCCAGGGCCTGGGAATACTTGGTGCCCAGCTGGAAGATATGACCAATTTCAATCCCCCGGGCGGTTTGCAATAGCTGGCTGGGATCGTGGCAGGCTCGATCGCCCGCCTGGGCCTTCCGCACATCCACCACCCGTGCAGGCAGGGGGAAATTATCCCCCCAATTGGCCCCCACCACGTGGTAACCGGGCTGGTTGGCCCCGGTGACAAAGTTTTTCAGATCCACGGCGGTGCCATCCACCAACCGCAGAAACTGGGGAGCCAGGTCCGGTAGGCCGGGGCGAATATAGCTATCCTCCAGGTCTGGAGCGATGTAGCCCAGGGGCAGAGGTTTGGCCGCCCAACCCCGCTGGCTTTCCGGATCGGGCACCGTGAGAGACAGCAGGGTGCTGCCGCCGTAGGCGGGGGCCAGCTTAGTCAGTTCGTTAGCCAGCTTCACCTCATTCACCTCCTGGTCGCCCCGCAGGCTGACCAACACCAGCACCCCCCGCCCCTGGTCGAACACCGCCTGATAGAGAACATTTTTGACAATCTGACTGGGGTGGCAGTCGAGGCATTGGGCCAGAGTCTCAATGGTCGGGGTGTTGGGGGTGGCCAGGGTTTCGGCCTGGTCAAAGCGGGAGGGCACCGCCGCCGCCGGTAGGGATAGGGCCTTTTCCACGTTGGCGGCGTACTGGCCATCCTCGGTGTAGAGCACCTCGTCTTCCCCGGCCTCCGCCAGCACCATAAACTCCGTCGACCCCGACCCCCCGATCGCCCCCGAGTCCGCCTCCACCGCCCGGAACTCCAGACCACAGCGGGCCAGAATCCGACTGTAGGCGGTGTACATCTCCTGGTAGGTGTGCTTCAGGCTAGTCTCATCACTGTGGAAGGAGTAGCCATCCTTCATAATGAATTCCCGCCCCCGCATCAGCCCAAACCGGGGCCGAATTTCATCGCGGAACTTAGTCTGAATCTGGTAGAGATGCAGCGGTAATTGCCGGTAGGACCGCACCATATCCCGGGCAATGGCGGTGATAATCTCCTCGTGGGTGGGCCCCAGACCCATCTCCTGCTGGCGGCGATCGATCAGGGAAAACATAATCCCCTCCGCCTTGGTGTAGGTGTCCCAGCGACCCGACTCTCGCCACAGGTCAGCGGGCTGGAGCTGGGGCAACAGGCACTCCTGGGCGCCGGTGGCATCCATTTCCTGGCGGACGATGGCGGAGATCTTGGTCAACACCCGCCACAGCAAGGGCATATAGGCGTAGACCCCACTGGCGATGCGGCGGATATAGCCTGCTCGCAGCAATAGCTTATGGCTGGGGATTTCAGCCTCCGCCGGGTCCTCCCGCAGGGTGACAAATAGCATCTGGGACAGGCGCATGGCAGGGCTCTCCAATCAGTGGGCATGGTGGCATTTTAGGCCATCGTCGTAATTCCGTTACAGGGGAGGGGGTGAGGGATGTAGTGACCACTATTACAGTTCTATGGATCGCTCGGTTCGGGAAATCGCCTAAAATCCAAATCAACGCCTTCTACCGGTAGTGGCACCGACCTGAGTGAGATA
Source organism: Leptolyngbya sp. (assembly GCA_040374235.1). GTDB lineage: Bacteria > Cyanobacteriota > Cyanobacteriia > Phormidesmidales > Phormidesmidaceae > Nodosilinea. Next base: position 28,208 of record JBEIUS010000018.1, read on the forward strand.
GGATGCAAATTCTCCACGGTACCTGGATTCCAGAACCTAGCAACGACTTTATCCGATCGGGGCGGTTCTGGCTGTGGGTTGAAACCGCCAAAAAGTCCCCCTTTTGGCACCCCCCCCCCCCCGCCGAGCGCCACACCCACGGGCGGGAGAGAGGGACAGGGGGGGGGGGGGAGGCAGGGGCGGGGGCAGGACACAACCACCACC
>JBEIUS010000131.1:0-10063 GCA_040374235.1 Leptolyngbya sp.
GGGCTAAGACCTACAACTTGGCCCGATGTTCTAAGCTAAATGGCGATAGCAATACCTACGATCGGGAGCCAGTCCTTGACCAAACTACCGCCCCTGCCTCTGTCGGTGAAACTGGCTTACGGTGTCGGGGAGTTGGCCGCCGCCATACCCGCTAGCCTATCGGCCTTTTTTATACTGTATTTTTTCACCACGGTGGCAGGCCTGAGCCCAGCCCTAGCCGGCGGGGTGATTTTAATCGGGCGGGTTTGGGATGCCATTAACGACCCGGTGATCGGGGGGCTCAGCGATCGCACCACCTCCCGCCTGGGACGCCGTTATCCCTGGATGCTGGGGGGGATGGTACCGATGGCGCTGTGCGCCCTACTCCTGTGGGTCGTGCCTCCCCTGGCCAGTGAATGGGGCCGTTTTACCTACTATGTGGTGCTGTCTTTCTTTGCCTTTCTGGCCTTTACCACCGTCCAGTTGCCCTACACCGCCCTGGCAGCGGAGCTGTCAGAAGACTACGACGAACGCACCAGCCTGATCAGCGCTAAAGCCGGGTTTAGTATTGGCGGCGGCATTCTGGCCTTGGTCATGGCCCAGGTGGTGTTTGGGGCGATCGTGAATCCGCGCCAGCAATACCTAATTTTGGGGGCCTGCTCCGCCAGCTTCGCGGTGGTCATGGTGGGCCTCTGCGTAGCCGGCACCTACCGCCGTTATTGGCAGGTAGAATCCCGACGGGTGAAGCAGCCCCTGCCCCCCTACTCCCTCTGGCGAGACCTGCGTAGTGTCTTCCGTAACTATGCCTTTCGTCAGGTGCTGGGGCTCTACCTCTGTGCCTGGATGGCGGTACAGGTAACGGCAGCGATGCTACCCTACTTTGTGGGTACCTGGATGGGGCTGCCGGAGGCCCACTTTGCCCAGATGGCCCTAGCGGTCCAGGGCACAGCGATCGCCATGCTGTTTCTCTGGCAGCGGCTGGCCCGCTACAGCGATAAACGCACGGTATTTCTGCTGGGGGCACCTCTGGCCCTGATCGCCCTACTGGGGCTAGTCTTGGTGCAACCGGGTCAGGTTGGTTGGATGTACGGGCTGGGAGTACTGGCCGGGGTCGGCATTGCCACCCTCTATATGATGCCCTTCGCCATGCTGCCGGATGTGGTGGATCTGGATCAGCTACAGACGGGGCTACGGCGGGAAGGCCTTTACTTTAGCGCCCTGGTGTTTTTGCAAAAATTAGGGTTGGCCCTGGCCCTGTTTACCTCTGGCCAGGTCCTCAACTGGGCTGGATTTGAGGCCCAGGTTAGTGAGCAACCCAGTACCGCCCTCTGGGCGATTCGTCTGCTGATTGGCCCCCTGCCCGCCCTGCTGTTACTGGTTAGCCTCTGGTTTGCCTACCGCTACCCGATTAGCCGAGATCGCCATCGACAAATTCTAGCCACCCTGGCCCAACGGGCCCAGGGGCCCCTACCGCCGAGGCTGGGAGCCGATTTTCAGGGCTTCGAACCAGATCGTACTGAGCCCGCCGGCGGCGATCGCCAGGGCTAGATCCCGGGGGTGCAGGGTGGAAAACCGGAATAGGGACTGGAGCAAAGGTTGGTACAAAATTAGAGCTAGCAACACTACCCCCAGGGCTAAGACCCACCAAAGGGCGGGGTTAGGCGTTCCCAGGGTGCTCCAGGCGGAGCGGGACCAAGACCGGTTAGTCAGAATCAAACTTAAGTTGGCAATAATCAGGACCGTAAAAGCTAAGGTGCGAGCGTCAAACTCCCCACTGCCCCGGTAGTAGGCCAGGGCAAAGACCCCCACCAGGGCCGCCAGCACACTCAACCCCTGGAGTAGGGTGAACTGTAGGGTGCGGCGGCTAAACAGGGGTTCCCGGGGGGGGCGGGGGGGCCGATTCATCACGTCAGCCTCCGCCGGTTCCGCTTCAAACACAATGGTGCAGGCGGGGTCAATCAACAAGTGAAGAAAGGCAATGTGAATAGGCATCAGTACCAGCGGCCATTGGAAAATCACCGGGATCAGAGAAATACCGGCAATGGGAATATGGACCGCCAGGGTATAGGCCATGCCTTTCTTGAGGTTGTCAAAAATCCGCCGTCCCAGCTTCACCGAGGCCACAATGGCGGAAAAGTCATCGTCCAGCAACACCAGGTCCGCCGCTTCCCGCGCCACATCCGTACCCCGATCACCCATGGCGATGCCGATGTGGGCGGCCTTAAGGGCGGGGGCATCGTTAACCCCGTCCCCGGTCATGGCCACAATCTCCCCGCGTTGCTTGAGAGCATTGACAATCTGGAGTTTTTGCTCCGGCGCCACCCGGGCGAAAATATTCACCTCGGCGATCCGCCCCTGGAGCTGGGTGGGTGTTAGTTGCTGCAGCTCCGGGCCGGTGAGAATGTCCGCTGCTGGGGAAAGGCCAATCTGTTCAGCGATGGTGCGGGCGGTGGCGGGGTAGTCTCCCGTAATCATCATCACCCGAATACCGGCGCGGTAGCACTCGGCGATAGCCGGGGCCACCGTCGGCCGGACCGGATCGGCTAAACCCACCAGCCCCAGAAACTCAAAGTCAAAGTCGTGCTGATCGTCGGGCAACTGGTCAGAGGTCTCCAGCACTCGAGCGTGGGTGCGGGGCTTACCCGCCGCCTGCCGCCCCTGGGCTACCCCCAACACTCGCAACCCCGCCACTGCCATGGTCTGGACCTCCAGGGCCAGTTGCGATCGCCGATCACTGTCGAAGTGGCAGAGATCGGCGATCGCCTCCGGTGCCCCCTTAGCGGCCACAGTTAGGTCTCCCTGGGGGGACTGCCAAACACAGGACATGGCCAGCAGCTCTGGGGATAGGGGGTATTCCTGGCAGATCTGCCAATCCCCGTGGAGGTGCTCGGTGGTGGCCAGGTAGTCCTGCCCCACCTGCTGCAGTGCCTTTTCCATGGGGTCAAAGGGGTCACGGCGGCTGGCCAGAATACCAAACTCCACCAACCGATGCCAGGCCTCAGGGAGGGGAGCCTGGGCATGGCGACCCACGTCGTAGAGAAGGGGTTGGGGTTGACCGTGTTCATCCCGGTCCACAAATAACTGCTGCACCGCCATGCGATTAAAGGTGAGGGTACCGGTTTTATCCACACACAGCACGGTGGCGGCCCCCAAGGTTTCCACCACTGGGGTGCGGCGGGTCAGCACCCGCTGCTGGGAAAACCGCCAGGCCCCCAGGGCCAGAAAAATGGTAAACACCACGGGGATTTCATTGGGTAAAATCGCCATGGCCAGGGCCAAACCGGCCAGCACCCCATTCAACCAATCCCCCCGGCTGAGGCCGTAGATCAACACCACGGCGACACAGATGACAATGGCAATGGCGGTGAGGCGTTTCACCACCTGTCGGGTCTCCCGCTGCAGGCGGGTCTCCTCTGGCTGTAGGGTTTGTAGTGCCTTACCAATTTTTCCCATTTCCGTGTGGGGCCCAGTGGCGACTACCTCGGCAATGCCCTGGCCTTGAACCACCAGGGTGCCAGAGAAAACCGCGGGCAGGTCGTCCCCCCCCGGGCTAGCCAGGTGGTCTTCCCTGGCCATGGCAGGCCGCTTGCGCACCGATACCGATTCCCCCGTTAGCAAGGATTCATCCACCGTTAGGTGGCTAGACCAGCGCAGTAGCCCATCAGCGGGCACCCGATCGCCCTCCGCCAGCACCACCAGGTCTCCCCGCACCACCTCTCGACCGGCAATCCGCCGTCGCTCCCCATCCCGAATCACCAGGGCCCGGGGGCTGGACAAATCCCGGAGGGCCTCCAGGGACTTTTCGGTTTTTTGTTCCTGGTAGAGGTTGATGGCCACGATAAACAGCACAAAGCCCATTAAAATCAGGGCTTCCTGGGCATCCCCCAGCATCCAGTAGATCAGGCCACAGGCCACCAGCAGCAGGAAAATAGGCTCTTGGAGGATCTCCAGGGCAATGGTCCAGAAGGTGCGGCGATCGCCGGAGGGCAACTCATTGTGCCCCTCCTGCCCCAGCCTGGCGACGGCTTCCACGGAGGATAGCCCTATCCAGCTTCTAGGATCTATGGACATAGGACAACATTCTAAACATCGAGAAAATAGGGGAGTAGCTGGGAACCATGGCCATTGCAGGATCCCTAGCAAAGTTAACAGGGCAAGGTTAAGGACTAGTTGGGATACTCGGAGGGGTCAAACTCAAAGCAATGGCGCCCCTGGGGATGGTCCTGCAGTTGCCCCGGATCCCGAGAAGTTAGGGGTTTAAGCCGGTAGTCGCGGCTATCGGTGTCAAAGGTGGCGCAGAGCTGGTAGCGGCGATCGGCCAGCCGTTGGTACTCGTAGGGCAGCTCTGTGAGGGGATCCTGGAGGCTATCATGGGTCGGCAGCTTCTCTGGCAGTCGATACTGCTCAGGTTGATCCTGGTAATCCTGGTGTAGGCCCTGGGCAATGGTGGTCAGATCCTGCAACCGTTGCTGGTCCGCCAGAATAGCCCGTTGGCGGCCAGGGGTGCCCAACACCCAAAACCCCGCCACCACCGCCGCCCCGACGGCGGTGGTGGCCACTAGGGCAAACACTCGGTTAAAGGAGAAATAGATCATGGACCTACCCGGCGAATTTTAGCCCCAGGCCCCTGGCTGACCCAATGGCTGTAGTACCATAGCACCCCACCATCGATCCCCAAAATCACCAGGATCTTGAGCCAAAGCCGCAGACTGACCTCCCCCCGCAGCAGGGAGGTGAGCAGGGCAATTAGGGTACCTAGGGCGATCAGGGCCGCCACCCAAATGGTGAGATAGGTGAGCCACTTACGTACCCCAGAAAAGTACTTCTCCCGATTCGATGCCAGATCCCGATTCAGTTGACGCATCAGCACCAGGTAGACCGGGTAGGCCACCAATAACCGTGACAGGGCAAAGGACACCTGCCAGTAGGGCTCCTGATAGCTCTGGTTGAGCTGGTCTGGAATTAAATGCTCAATAAAGACAAAGGCCATCTCCCCCAGGGCTTGGGTCCAAATCACCAGGGTGATAAAGGTCAGCAGGTAGAGAAAGGCATCCCGGGCCATTTCCCCAGAACTACCCCGGGGGGTGGGTAGGGGCCTACCGGTTAAGCCTTCATATATCTGGAAAAAAGCCCGTTCGATCTGCCGCTGCGGCCAACCATAGGCCCGCAGCAGCTGACTGATAAACTCATCACTGGCTCCCCGGGAGCGGGCCACCTGAATGAACTCCACCAAGTCAGCCCGGTCATCCGGCGGTGGGGAGGTTGCCATGGCTAAATAACTCCCTCGGGTGGGCGGTTATCCGCCCAGGATAGATTTACAACTCTAGTCAGAAGACTTGGGAGCCGGTGGATTGGTTAGAGAAAATTCTGAATTCATCTTCTGACTCGCCTTCACGAGACTACGGCTATGGCAGTCAGTATAGCCTATGGGACCACCGGCGATCGCCATAAAAAAAGTCCTGGAGAGTTCGCTCTCCAGGACTTCAAGTGTTAATTGACTCCAGAATTAGCCAAAGCGGCTAGAGGTGGAGGCAATCAGGAAGGCCGCGTAGGTCACAATGTAACCCACAGTAAAGTGGGCCAGACCCACCACCCGGGCCTGCACAATGGAAAGGGCCACGGGCTTATCCTTCCACCGCACCAGGTTAGCCAGGGGAGTGCGCTCATGGGCCCAGACAATCGTCTCAATCAATTCCTGCCAGTAGCCCCGCCAGGAGATCAGGAACATAAAGCCGGTAGCCCAGATCAGGTGGCCAAACAGGAACATCCAGGCCCAAACCGCCAGGTTGTTCATCCCGTAGGGGTTGTAGCCGTTAATCAACTGGGAGGAATTCAGCCACAGGTAATCCCGCAGCCACCCCATCAGGTAATTGGAGCTCTCGTTGAACTGGGCCACGTTACCACCCCAGATGGACAGATGCTTCCAGTGCCAGTAGAAGGTCACCCAACCAATGGTGTTCAGCATCCAGAACATCGCCAGGTAGAAGGCATCCCAGGCGGAAATGTCGCAGGTGCCGCCCCGGCCCGGTCCATCGCAAGGGAAGCTATAGCCGAAGTCTTTCTTATCCGGCATCAGCTTAGACCCCCGGGCATCCAACGCCCCCTTCACCAGGATTAAGGTGGTGGTATGCAGCCCCAGAGCAATGGCGTGGTGCACCAAAAAGTCACCCGGGCCAATGGTCAGAAACAGCGAGTTGGTGCCGCTGTTAATCGCTTCAAACCACCCCGGCAGCCACACCGCATTAGCGGTTTGGGTAATGCTGTCCGGATTCGATAGCAGGGTATCGAAGCCGTAGAGCATCTTACCGGAGGCCGCCTGCACCCACTGGGCAAACACCGGTTCCACCAGAATTTGCTTCTCGGGCGTACCAAAGGCTACCACCACATCGTTGTGGACGTACAGCCCCAGGGTGTGGAAACCCAGGAACAGCGATACCCAACTCAGGTGGGAAATAATCGCTTCCTTGTGCTGCAATACCCGGTCCAAAACGTTATTCCGATTCGCCGCCGGGTCGTAGTCCCGAATTAGGAAAATCGCCCCATGGGCAAAGGCCCCCACCATGATGAAGCCAGCGATGTACTGGTGGTGGGTATAGAGCGCCGCCATGGTGGTGTAATCCCGCGCCATGAAGGCATAGGGCGGCAGCGCATACATGTGCTGCGCCACCAGGGAGGTCACCACCCCCAGGCTAGCCAAGGCCAGCGCCAATTGGAAGTGTAGCGAGTTATTCAAGGTGTCATACAGACCCTTGTGGCCCTCGCCCAAGCCCCCCTTGGGCGGCCGATGGGCATTCAAGATCTCCTTGATGCTATGGCCAATGCCAAAGTTGGTCCGGTACATGTGGCCCGCAATGATGAAAATCACCGCAATCGCCAGATGGTGGTGGGCCATGTCCGTCAACCACAGCGACTCGGTTTGGGGATGGAAACCGCCCAAAAAGGTCAGAATCGCTGAACCCGACCCCGTCCCCGTACCAAAGATATGACTGCTGGTGTCGGGGTTCTGGGCATAGACCCCCCAATTACCGGTAAAAAAGGGCAGTAACCCCTCCGGATGGGGCTTCACCGACAGGAAGTTATCCCAGCCTACGTGCACCCCACGCGATTCCGGGATAGCCACGTGCACCAGGTGCCCCGTCCAAGCCAACGAGCTCACCCCAAACAGCCCCGCCAGGTGATGGTTCAGCCGTGATTCGGCATTCTTAAACCACGACAGGCTGGGCCGAAACTTAGGCTGCAGGTGCAGCCAGCCCGCAAATAAAAACACCGCTGACAAAATCAGCAAAAACACCGCACCGCTATAGAGGTCCATATTGGTGCGCATCCCAATCGTGTACCACCAGTGATACACCCCGGAAAACGAAATATTCACCGGAAAGCTCGAACCCGCCTGGGAGAATGCATCCACCGCCGGCTGCCCAAATTGGGGATCCCAAATCGCATGGGCGATGGGTTTCACATTTAGCGGATCCTTTATCCACTGCTCAAAGTTGCCTTGCCAGGCCACATGGAACAGGTTGCCCGACGTCCACAGAAAAATGATCGCCAAATGGCCAAAGTGCGAAGCAAAAATCTTTTGATAAAGATTCTCCTCCGTCATGCCATCGTGGCTCTCAAAGTCGTGGGCGGTGGCAATCCCGTACCAGATCCGCCGCGTGGTCGGATCCGCTGCCAATTCCTGGCTGAATTTAGGGAATTTAGTTGCCATGAATCAAAACAGGTTTGAAGTACAAATGCTCAAAGAACACTATTCCTTGCTAAACGGTGGAGGAAAGGGGCTCACCCCGCAGGGCTCGCCCCCCTAATCCAATGACCACAGCGGTCATCCCACCGCAATAATCCGAGCCAGGAAGAAGGCCCAGGTGGTGGCGATGCCCCCCAATAAATAATGGGCCACCCCTACCGCCCGGCCCTGGGTAATACTCAGGGCCCGGGGTTGAATCGCCGGGGCCACCTTCAATTTGTTGTGGGCCCACACAATCGATTCAATCAGTTCCTGCCAGTAGCCACGGCCACTGAACAAAAACATCAGACTAAAGGCCCACACAAAGTGCGCACCCAGAAACATCAACCCGTAGGCCGATAACGCCGACCCGTAGGAGCCAATCACCTGGGACGCCTGGGCCCATAAAAAGTCCCGCAGCCAGCCATTAATCGTAATCGCACTCTGGGCAAAGTTACCGCCGGTAATGTGGCTCACACTGCCGTCCGCCGATACCGTTCCCCACACGTCCGACTGCATCTTCCAGCTAAAGTGGAAAATCACAATCGACAGCGAGTTGTACATCCAAAATAGGCCCAAAAATACATGGTCCCATCCCGATACCTGGCAGGTACCGCCCCGCCCCGGTCCGTCACAGGGGAAGCGGAAGCCCAACTCTCCCTTGTCCGGAATCAGTCGGGAACTGCGGGCGTACAGCACTCCCTTCAGCAGAATCAACACCGTCACGTGGATGGTGAAGGCGTGGATATGGTGCACCATGAAGTCTGCCGTCCCTAAGGGAATCGCCGACATCGCCACCTTACCCCCGACCGCTAACACCTCTCCGTTGAACACCGGGCTCACCCCCGCCAGCGCGTGGGGCGCTGTGTTGCCCGCCGCCGCCGCGTGGATGCCCTGCACCCACTGGGCAAACACAGGCTGTAACTTAATCGCCGTATCCGAAAACATGTCCTGGGGTCGGCCCAGGGCTCGCATCGTGTCGTTGTGGATATACAACCCAAAGCTATGGAAGCCCAGGAAGATACACACCCAGTTCAGGTGGGAAATAATCGCATCCCGGTGCCGCAACACCCGGTCTAACAGGTTATTCACATGGGTCGCCGGGTCGTAGTCCCGTACCATGAAAATCGCCGCATGGGCCCCGGCACCTACCACCAGAAAGCCCCCTATCCACATGTGGTGGGTAAACAGGGACAGTTGGGTCGGGTAGTCGGTGGCAATGTACGGATAGGGGGGCATGGCGTACATGTGGTGCGCCACAATAATCGTTAAGGACCCCAGCATCGCCAGGTTCAGCGCCAATTGGGCATGCCACGAGGTGGTAAACACTTCGTACATTCCCTTATGCCCTTCCCCGGTGAAGGGACCCTTATGGGCCTCCAGCACTTCCTTGAAGCTATGGCCAATCCCCCAGTTGGTCCGGTAGAAATGACCCGCTACGATGAACAGCACCGCCAACGCCAGGTGGTGGTGGGCGGTGTCCGATAGCCATAACCCTCCAGTCTGGGGATTTAAACCCCCCTTGAAGGTTAAAAAGTCCGCGTACACACCCCAGTTGAGGGTGAAAAACGGCTTCAACCCCAGCGCAAAGCTGGGGTACAGTTCCGCCATCAACTCCCGGTTGAACAGCCACTCGTGGGGCAACGGTATCGCACTTACCGTGTCAATCACCCGCCCCCCCAGACTCAGCGGGCGGCCCGCGTCAATCGCGTCTAAACACGCGTTAATCGGCAGTGATACGTGGATCTGCTGGCCCGCATACCCCAAACACCCTAGCCCCAACAAACCCGCTAGGTGGTGGTTCATCATCGATTCCACGTTCTGGAACCATTCCAGCTTCGGTGCCGCCTTGTGGTAGTGGAACCACCCCGCAAACAGCATTAACCCCGCCATCACCAACGCCCCTATCGCTGTGCAGTACAGCTCATAGCCACTGGTGATGCCGTTCGCTCGCCACAGTTGGAACAACCCTGAGGTAATCTGGATGCCCCGGAATCCTCCCCCCACATCGGCGTTGAGAATCTCCTGGCCGAAAATCGGCCACACTACCTGCGCACTGGGCTTGATCCCCGTTGGGTTGGTTAGCCAGGCTTCGTAATTCGAAAACTTCGCGCCATGAAAATACATGCCGCTTAGCCAGATGAAAATCACGGCCAAATGGCCGAAGTGCGCACTGAAAATCTTGCGCGATATATCTTCCAGGTCACTGGTGTGACTGTCGAAGTCGTGAGCGTCGGCGTGAAGGTTCCAAATCCATGTCGTGGTCTTTGGTCCCTTCGCCAGGGTGCGGTCAAAATGACCCGGCTTCGCCCACCTCTCAAAGGAGGTCGGCACCGGATCCTTATCTACCACTACCCTGAC
>JBEIUS010000183.1:0-5971 GCA_040374235.1 Leptolyngbya sp.
GGGTCGTGGGGGGGCGGGGCGGGCGGGGCGGGGGGGGCCGCCCCGGCCGGGCCGGCCCCTGGGGTGCCTCCGGGGGGCGGTGTCCCCCCCGGCCCCAACACCCTGAGGCTGACCCTCTCCACCCCAGGGGGCCGCACCAGAATAGGGGGAGAGGGGGTGGTCTTGACGGAGGGTTGGAGGGGCAGCCCCAGGATCAGGGCGTGGGCCGCCACGGAAAGTACTAACCCCGCCCCGCCAAAGAAAAGGCGACCGAGTAGCCCTGGGCCCACCCTGGGCCCCGCCCTCAAACCAGGGAAAGATGACGACAAGGGGGAGGCGAAGGGGAGGGCTTGGGATCTAGGGAGCATTATCAAAATATTTTGGCAGTAACCTTAGGGGGTTAACGGGATAAATTTACGTTTGGAAAGGGGGGGGAAAATGGAAGTAAACCCGTAAAACCCCTGAGGAATGAGAGTCAACACCACAATTATAGCAGTGAGATCCCTATTTCCAGTTGGCAATTACCCCCACCTGGAGAAGTTTTAAGTTCAAGCCTATCGAGAAAATATGTCAATAAGCGCTACAATGCAGGCTGACCTTAATCCCCGGGATCCCCATGCCTGGGTAGATAATTCTCTGCGAGGTGATACCTGATGAAACTTGGTAGACGCGCCTTTTTGGCCACAGGGGCGGCCGCCAGTGCCGTAGCTCTGGGTCAGTGCCGCCAGTCCTCCGCCCAGGCCCAGTTTGGCTGGTGGCGACGGCCCCGGATCAATCTTTACTCCTCCCGCCACTACGACACCGATGACCAGATCTATGAGGGCTTTCGCCGGGCCACGGGGATTCGGGTCAACGTGGTGGAGGCGGAGGCGGACCAGCTAATCGAGCGGATTAAGGGGGAAGGGCAGAATAGCCCGGCGGACATTTTCATCACCGTAGATGCGGGGCGCCTCTGGCGAGCGGAGCAGGAGGGGCTGTTTCAACCGGTTACCTCCGCCACGCTGACCAATGCTATTCCTGCCTCCCTGCGCCATCCCGATGGGCTCTGGTTTGGCCTCACCAAACGGGCCCGGGTGATTATGTATAACAAGACGGTGGTGAGTCCTCGGGAGCTGTCCACCTACGAAGACCTGGTGGACCCCAAATGGCAGGGGCGCATTTTGGTGCGCAGTTCCACCAACGTTTATAACCAGTCCCTGGTGGGTTCCCTGATTGCCGCCCACGGCGCCGCCCAGACCGAAACTTGGGCTCGGGGGTTGGTGGCTAATTTTGCCCGGCCGCCGGAGGGCGGCGACATTGACCAGATTAAGGCGGTGGCCGCTGGCCTGGGGGACATTGCCATTGCCAATACCTACTACCTGGCCCGCCTGATTAAGTCTGACAAACGGGAGGACCGCCAGGTGGCGGAGACCATAGGAGTGTTTTTCCCCAATCAGGGCGATCGCGGCACCCATGTCAACATCAGTGGTGCCGGGGTGGTGAAGACCGCCCCTAACCGGGAGGCCGCCATTCAATTCCTGGAATACCTGGCCAGCCCGGTCGCCCAGGAGATCTTTGCCCAGAGCAATAACGAGTACCCGGTGGTGGAGGGGGTGGCCCTGGATTCCGTGGTGGCGGGTTTTGGCCAGTTCAAGGCCGACCCCCTCAACGCCGCTGTATTTGGCCGCAATAACCCAGAGGCGCTGCGGATTACCGACCGGGCCGGCTGGAAATAACAGATGTCAGGTGATGTCAGGTCGCCCTAGTAGACCCTGGTGCCAGTTCACCTAACCTCTCCTAGCTCCTGAATTCTGGCTCCTGACCCCCGCTTGAGGGATGCTCGGATGTACGTCGCTCACTACTAGGGTCGTCCCTCCTGGGTAATTTGACGGCTCAGCCAGATCACCGGCCCTAGCCCCACCAGCAAAATCGCCAGGGCGGGGGCCGCCGCCTCCACCAGTCGTTCGTCGCTGGCGTACTGGTAAACCTGCACCGCCAGGGTATCAAAGTTGAAGGGGCGGATAATCAGAGTGGCAGGCAGCTCCTTCATCACGTCGACAAACACCATCAACAGGGCGGTGAGCAGACTGCCCCGCAGCAGGGGGATATGTAGCTGGGTCAGAGTTTGGCCGGGGCTCTGGCCCAGGCTGCGGGCGGCGTCATCCAGGCTGGGTTTGATCTGGGCCAGCCCACTGCTAATCGCCCCAAAGGCCACCGCCAGAAACCGCACCAGGTAGGCCACCAGCAAGGCCACCACGGTGCCACTGAAAATTAAGCCGCTGGACACCCCCAGGGTCTGGCGTAGCCAACCATCGATGACATTGTCCAACCGGCCCAGGGGAATCAGGGTGCCCACGGCGATCACCGATCCGGGAACAGCGTAGCCCAGGTTGGCGGCCTGCACCTGCAGCTGGAGCCAGGGACTGGGCCGTAGCCGCAGACCGTAGGCCAGCATCAGGGCCAGCACCAGGGCCACCAAGGCACTGAGGCTGGCCAGGATCAGACTATTGCGGCTGAGCACTAAAAAGCTGCCGTTGAGGCTGGCGCTGGCGTTGCCCAGGGTCATACCCAACAGCAGCAGCACCGGCAGGACTAGCCCCAGCCCCACTGGTAGGGCACAGACGGCCCAGGCGCCCCAGCCCCGCCACCCCCTTAACCGATAGGGGCAGTGGGCCAGAGCCGCGCCCTGAGCCTGGTAATAGCGGGCCTGCCGCCGCGATCGCTGCTCCAGCCAGACCAGGGCGGCAATAAACAGCAGCAACACCGCCGCCAGTTGCACCGCCCCTGGGCGATCGCCCAGACCAAACCAGGTGCGGTAGATACCGGTGGTAAAGGTGGGGACACTAAAGTAGGCGACGGTGCCAAAGTCATTCAGGGTTTCCATCAGGGCCAGGGCCGTGCCGGTGGCAATGGCGGGGCGGGCCAGGGGTAGGGCTACGCTCCAGAAGCTGCGCCAGGGGCCACAACCGAGGGAACGGCTGGCCTCCAGGGTGGCGGTGGACTGCTCTAAAAAGGCCACCCTGGTCAACATATAGACGTAGGGATAGAGGGTGAGGCTAAATAGCAGCATGGCCCCCCCCCAGCGATCGCAGGTTAGGAAACCAGTAATCACTGGCCCGCTGCCAGCCAAACATCCCCCGCAGCAGGGTTTGCACCGGGCCAAAGTACTCCAGGGTGTCGGTGTAGAGATAGGCCAAAATGTAGGTGGGGGCAGCCAGGGGCAAGAGCAACAACCACTGAAACCAGGACCGCCCCGGAAACTGACAGCTACTCACCAGCCAGGCCGTACTTACCCCCAGCCCCACCACCCCCAGCCCCACCCCCAGCATCAGCATCAGGGAGTTGCCGATGTACTCCGGCAGCACCGTACTGGCCAGGTGGCCCCAACTGGCGCTGGACTGGGTGAAGAGACTGAGGGCGATGATCAGCACCGGCACCATCATCACCAGGGCAATCAGGCTGATGGCCAGACTCCAGCCATCAAGGCGGGGAGGTCGGAGGGATCGGGAAAAGGGTAGGGAGGACATGGGGGGAAGGCAAGGCGTGGCCGCCGTCAAAGAATCGCTCTACAGTAAAACTAGGTGGCCGGGGCAGACCCTGGCCCGCACTACGGCTCACCCGTCTGAAATCAACCCTATCCTATCCCCAGTCCCAGGTCCATGGTGCTCCATCCCCCCCAACGCCAGAAGCTAGACGAAACCAACGATGAGCTGTTTTACCAGGTGCCGCGCCTGGTCACCCACGTGGATGACGGCTTTATCCAACGGCTGACGGAGCTGTACCGCCAGCGCCTCCGCCCCCAGAGCCGAGTCCTCGACCTGATGAGTAGTTGGGTTTCCCACCTGCCCGCCGAGATGGCCTTTGCCTGGGTAGAGGGGCACGGCCTAAATCAGGAGGAACTGGCCAAAAACCCCCGTCTTGACCATTATTTTGTGCAAAACCTCAACCAGAACCCCCACCTGCCCCTGCCGGATCAGACCTTTGATGCGGTGCTTAACACGGTTTCGGTGCAGTACCTGCAGCAGCCCGAGGTGGTGTTTGGGGAGATTTACCGGCTGCTGAAGCCAGGCGGGGTGGCCATTGTCAGCTTTTCTAACCGGATGTTTTACCAAAAGGCGATCGCCGCCTGGCGAGAGGGTAGTGAGGCGGAGCGGGTCACCCTGGTGAAGCGCTACTTCCAATCCGTGGCGGGCTTCAGCCCCCCCGAGGTGATTACCCAAGCGGCGGCCCTGCCTGCCCTGCTGCAGCTATTGGGCTGGGGCGGGGGCGACCCCTTCTACGCCGTCATCGCCCACCGCCAACCCTGATCTCTGGCCCACCGCAAACGTCCCTGCAAAGGCTAGAATAGCCATGGCTTAACCTGACCCCACCTAATTTCCCCGTCATCCTATGGCCCTTTCCCCCGGCGATCCTGCCCCCGACTTCAGCCTGCCCGACGCTGAGGGTAAGACCTACACCCTGGCCGATCTGAAGGGGCAGCGGGTGGTGCTGTACTTTTACCCCCGCGACAACACCCCTGGCTGCACCAAGGAGGCCTGTGGCTTTCGGGACGCCTACGACGCCTACCAGGAGAAAAATGTGGTGATCCTGGGGGTTAGCACCGACGATGCCAAGTCCCACGCCAAGTTTACCACCAAGTACGCGTTACCCTTTCCGCTGCTGGTGGATAGGGATGGGGCGGTGGCCAGTCGTTATGGGGTATACGGCCTGAAAAAATTTATGGGCAAGGAGTACATGGGCATTACCCGCAGCACCTTTGTGATTGGGCCGGATGGCACCCTGGAGCAGGTCTACCTCAAGGTCAAACCTGAAACCCACGCCGACACGGTGCTGGCGGATCTTGTTTAGCCTTAGTAAGGGCCTGAGTTTCTCCATGATCTACTTTACCTACGCCCTCCGTACCCTGCTGGGGCTGCTGCTGCGCCGACCCCTGCTGGGTACCTGCGTCATCCCCATCATGCCCGACGGCACCATTGCCCTGGTACGACGCCGGGATAATGGGCTATGGAGCCTACCCGGCGGCATTGTGGATTGGGGGGAAGACATTCTCACCGCCGCCAACCGAGAATTAGAGGAGGAGGCGGGGTTGGCGATCGTCGCCCTGGAGCGGTTGGTGGGGGTCTACTCCCAGCCCGGCCGCGATCCTCGCTTCCATTCCGTGTGTGTGGCCCTGGCGGTGCGGGCCCAGGGGCAGCCGATCGCCGCCGACCCCCGGGAAATCCTGGCAGCCCAATGCTTTTCCCCCGAACAACTGCCCTGGGATAACCTCTCCCACGACCATGCCCAACACCTGCGGGATTACCTCAGTGGCCAAACGGTAGTAGCCTAGGAGTGCGCCATGGCTAAACCAACCGACCCCAGCGGGGAAACCCTGGAACGCCTCACCCTGATCATCTACCTGGTGCCGGTGTTTGGGGTGGTGCCCGCCCTCTATAGCCTTTGGCTGCGATCGGGCAGCCGCCAGGTACAGACCGTCAGTCGCCTGGTGGTCACCTTGGCCCTCACCTGGTTAAGCCTCTACGTCCTGCTGAGCGCCGGTAGCGCCCTGGCCCCCGGCCTGGCCCTGCGGCTGTGGGTGGCCAATACCCTGGTCACCACCGGCTATACCCTGACCAACCTGGGGTTGATGGTGCGCCTGCTGCAGGGGCGATCGCTAAAGCTACCGGGCTTTAGCCCCCTGAGCCGGCGTCTACCCTAAAGGGTCCCAACCTAAGTTGGAACACACCTAAATCCCAGCAATTCTCATTATGAAAACCTTGACCGCATCTTGACCCTAGCTATTGAAAAGATTCTCAATAGCCCTGCCTGAAAAGCCTATGCTCCCGTTAGGCAACCTAGGCTGGAAACGCTATCTTTGGTACAAGAGTTCTAAAATGAGAATTGCTGCTAAATCCCTATTTTGATGATGTAAACCGATGGGTAGCAAGTTAGACTCTGAGACCTTCTGTCAAGAGGTGGCTGGAAGGGCGTAGATATAGGGACTGAAGTCAAGGTTTTTCGGCGGTTTACGGAC
>JBEIUS010000100.1:0-12096 GCA_040374235.1 Leptolyngbya sp.
GCCATCGAGCACCTCAACTATCGGGTCACCGTCGGTGAACTGGCCACCCACACCGGCCTATCCCTGCAGGACAGCCAGCGACAATTGCTGCACCTGGCCAGTCAGGTGGGGGCCCACCTGCAGGTGTCGGAGGCGGGGGAGATCGCCTACCTGTTTCCCCGCCACCTGGGGCGGCGGTTGGCGCAGCAATCCTGGGGACGGCGCTGGCGGCAGTTACTGCAGCGCCTCTGGCGGGTGGGGTTTTACCTGGTGCGGATCTCCTTTGGTATTTTGCTGATCGCCTCCCTGGTGCTGATCACCATCGCCATCATCGCCCTGATGGTGGCCGCCAGTGCCGCCTCCCGCCAGGGGGACGATCGCGGCGGTGACTGGGGGGGCGGGGGCTGGTCGGGGGGTGGCCTGCCCCGGGGCTGGTTTAGCCCCGAGATTTTTTGGATCTTTGACTTTAATCGTTGGGACCGTCGGCCACCCCAGACTCCGGGGGCTGATCCCACCTCACTCAATTTCCTGGAGGCAGTGTTTTCCGTGCTGTTTGGCGATGGTAACCCCAATGGTGACCTGGAGGAGCGGCGCTGGCGGGCGATCGCCGCGGTGGTGCAGGCCCAGGGGGGCGTGGTGGTGGCGGAGCAGATCATGCCCTTCCTGGATCAGCTGGGCCAGGGCTGGGCTCGGGAACTGGAGGACTACATGGTGCCGGTGCTGAGCCGCTTTAACGGAGTGCCCCAGGTTAGTCCCGCTGGCGGCATCGTCTACCATTTCCCCGAGCTGCAGGTGACCGGCGCCGCCCGGCGCCGCCTCTCTCCCCCCGCCTTCCTCAAGGAATTGCCCTGGCGCTTTAGCCAGGCCAGCTCCGGGCAGATCATCGCCGCCCTGGGGCTGGGGGGCGCCAACCTGATCGCCGCCCTGGGGCTGGGTAGCCTACTGCAGGACCAAACCCTGGTGGCCCAGGTGGGGGGCGTGGTGGCCCTGGTCAACTCCCTCTACTGGGGCCTGCTGGGCTACGGCTCCGCCTTTCTAGCCATTCCCCTGGGCCGGTACCTGTGGCTGCAGAGGACTAACCGCCGCATCCAGCAACGCAACCAGGAGCGCCAGGGGCGATCGACCCAGCTCCAGCAGGGGGATGACAACCTCACCGAAAAACTCAGCTTCGCCCAAACCCTGGCGGGTCAAACCATTGTCAGCGATGACAACCTGGCCTACACCACCGAAACCGACCTGATCGAACAGGAAGCCGCCAACACCGAAAAACTTGACGAAGAGTGGCGCCAACGCCTGGCCCGCCGCCAACCCTAACCCCCCTTGCCCAAATCAACCACAATCCCCATCCAGTTATAAACTCAATATAGCCACCCTACTCCCCACTCCCCCGCCTCCCCTTCCCATGCCCAAGTCCCCCCCATCTCCCCCCCCCCTCACTGGCCCCCAAATCCGCCAAACCTTTCTAGAGTTCTACGCCGCCCGGGGCCATGCCATCAAACCCAGTGCCTCCCTGGTGCCGGAGGACCCCACGGTGCTGCTCACCATCGCCGGCATGCTGCCCTTCAAACCGATTTTCCTGGGACAACGCCAGGCCGATGTGAAGCGAGCCACCACCAGCCAGAAATGTATTCGCACCAACGACATCGAAAATGTGGGCCGCACCGCCCGCCACCACACCTTCTTTGAGATGCTGGGCAACTTCAGCTTTGGTGACTACTTCAAGGAGCAAGCCATCGCCTGGGCCTGGGAGCTGTCCACGGGGGTATTTCAGCTGCCCCCCCAACGGTTGGTGGTGAGCGTCTTTGAGGAGGACGACGACGCCTTCGCCATCTGGCGAGATCAGATTGGCATTCCCCCCCATCGAATTATCCGCATGGGAGCGGCGGATAACTTCTGGGCCTCGGGCCCCACCGGCCCCTGCGGCCCCTGCTCGGAGATCTACTACGATTTCCACCCCGAGCAGGGGGATGCCCACCTCGACCTGGAGGATGACACCCGCTTCATTGAGTTCTACAACCTGGTGTTCATGCAGTATAACCGCAATGCCGAGGGCCAGCTCAGCCCCCTGCAGCACCAAAACATCGACACCGGCCTGGGGCTGGAGCGCATGGCCCAGATTCTGCAGCGGGTGCCCAACAACTACGAAACCGTCCTGATCTTTCCCATTAGTGAAACCGCCGCTGGCCTGGCCGGCCTCACCTATGGTCAGTGCGATACCGCCACCCAGGTGTCCCTGAAGGTGATTGGCGACCATAGCCGGGCGGTGGTGCACATGATCGCCGATGGCATTACCGCCGCCAACGTGGGCCGGGGTTACGTGCTGCGCCGGTTGATTCGCCGGGTGGTGCGCCATGGCCGCCTGATCGGCATTCCCGGAGCCTTTCTCAGCCAGGTGGCGGAGACCGCCATCCAGCTGGCGGAGACCGCCTTTCCCAACACCCGCCAGCGGGCGGCGGCGATCAAGGCGGAGCTGGACCGGGAGGAGGCCCGCTTCCTGGAAACCCTGGAGCGGGGCGAGAAGCTGTTGACGGAGATCCTGGTGCGGGAGCAGATCTCCCCCCAGGGACAGGTGTCGGGGCTGGATGCCTTTGTCCTCTACGATACCTACGGCTTCCCCCTGGAGCTGACCCAGGAAATTGCTGAGGAGCAGGGGCTAAGGGTGGACCTGGAGGGGTTTGAGGCGGCCATGGCGGAGCAGCGGCAGCGATCGCAGGCGGCCCACGAAACCATTGATCTGACGGTGCAGAGCAGCCTGGATAGCCTGGCGGAGCACATCCACTCCACGGAGTTTCTGGGCTATGGCAGCGCCAGTAGCCCCAGCCGAGTGGAGGCGGTTTTGGTGGCGGGCCAGCGGGTGGATCAGGCCCAGGCGGGGCAGACGGTGCAGGTGATCCTGGATCGCACTCCCTTCTACGCCGAGTCGGGGGGGCAGATCGGCGATCGCGGCTACCTCTCCGGCGACGGGGTGCTGGTGCAAATTGAGGATGTCCAGAAGGACAGTGACTTCTTTGTCCACCTGGGACGAATAGAGCGGGGCCGCCTGGCGGTGGGGGACCCGGTCACCGCCCAGATCGATCAGGCCTGCCGCCGCCGAGCCCAGGCCAACCACAGCGCTACCCTCCTGCTGCAGGCCGCCCTCAAGCAACTGGTGGACCCGGGGATTTCCCAGGCCGGTTCCCTGGTGGCCTTTGACCGGCTGCGGTTTGACTTTAACTGCCCCCGCCCCCTCACCGCTGAGGAGGTGCAGCAGGTGGAGGCCCTGGTCAACCAGTGGATTACCGAGGGCCACGGCGCTACGGTGGCGGTGCTGCCCCTGGAGGAGGCCAAGCAGCGGGGGGCGGTGGCCATGTTTGGGGAGAAGTACGGCGCCGAGGTGCGGGTGATTGACTTCCCCGGGGTGTCCATGGAGCTCTGCGGCGGTACCCATGTCAGCAATACGGCGGAGATCGGCCTGTTTAAGGTGATTGCCGAAACCGGGGTGGCCGCCGGCATTCGCCGCATCGAGGCGGTGGCTGGGCCGGCGGTGCTGGCCTACCTCAACCTGCGGGATACCATTGTGCGGGACCTCTGCGATCGCTTTAAGGCCAAACCCGAGGAGATCGGCGATCGCATCACCAGCCTGCAAACCGAGCTGAAGCAGAGCCAGAAACAGCTGACGGAGTTGCAGGCCCAGTTGGCCCTGGTGCAGGC
The DNA here is from genome assembly GCA_040374235.1 of Leptolyngbya sp. Lineage (GTDB taxonomy): Bacteria > Cyanobacteriota > Cyanobacteriia > Phormidesmidales > Phormidesmidaceae > Nodosilinea. Next base: position 3,670 of record JBEIUS010000100.1, read on the forward strand.
GGATCAACTGCTGCCCCAGGCCCTGGCGGTGGGGGGCCTGAAGGTTCTGGTGGCGGAGTTGCCGGGGGTTAGTGCCGAGGCCCTGAAAACCGCCGCCGAACGGCTGTTGCAAAAACTGGAACCGGGGGCGGTGGTGCTGGGGACGGTGCCCGAACCCGATAAGGTCAGCCTGGTGGCCGCCTTTAGTCCCCAGGTGGTGGGGGCCCAGGTGCAAGCCGGTAAGTTTATTGGCGCCATTGCCAAGCACTGCGGCGGCGGCGGCGGCGGTAAACCTACCCTGGCCCAGGCCGGTGGCCGGGACCCCAGCCAGTTGCCCGGGGCGTTAGAAATCGCAAAACAACAATTGTTAGCAGCCCTAGGTTAAGGAACCCCAACTGTGGCAGGCTAGGAAGGGATTCAGTGATGCGGATTAAAAAGGGGGTCCCCATGCGTCTCTCCAGTTATGAAAGCGACTTCTTCAACCGACTTAAGAATGTCCGCCTCTCCGCCCGCGATCAGGCGGAAATCAGGCTGCGATCGCCGGCCCTGGCGGATGCCCTGTCGGAGTACCAGCAAAAACACATCCCCTCCCAACCGGTGGTATCAGACCTGAAGAACATCCTGCCGGAGCTCCACCCCAATCAAATCCGCCAGCAGCAGCAGATCGAAGCCTTGCAACGGCTCGGCTACCCCCTGGATTTGGAGGGCCTCAAAACCAACAACCCCTGGGTGGCCTACAATCTGCCCGCCATGCTGATCGTCGAACAGGTCCGCCCCGACTGGGCGGCCATCCTCAAGGCCCTGGCGAAGAACCGTCGGTAGGGTATAGGACCCCTGTAGTGGGACATTACACCTAGGGTATGGCCTGGCCAAATCAACCCTGTCTAGGCGTTCAAGCAACGACCTGGGACAATCCATAACGATTAATAAAGATGGGGGTGTTCCACTGATCCCCGTGGTAAGGTCCCAATTACAACTAATCTAATCTAGACGGAGGCTGCTATGGCTATCGATCCTAATGCTCCCCCATCCATCAGTCCTGCCCAGATGAACCTGCTCAGAACCGTTGCCACCATGGCTTGGAGTGATGGCGATCTGGCGGAGGAGGAAATCGCGGTGATGCTGGATCAGTTTAGTCGTTTGTTTGCCCCAGACCCCAGCCATCAGGCTGACCTGAGGGCGGAGTTGGAAAGCTACCTAACTCAAAATATTCCCTTGGATGAGTTGGTGCCCAAGCTCACCAGCATCGCCCAACGGCAGGTGGTGTTGAAGCTGGGTTATCAGGTGATTAGCGCCAGCGCCCGCAGCGCTGAGGAGGCGCTAATTAACCAGGAGGAGGAGGCCGCCTACAACCGCCTGGTGGAACTCCTGGCCCTGCCGGAGGAAATGGTTCAGGAAATCGAGCAGGACTGCCAGCAGATGGGACGCACCACCGATAACCTGGTGGACCACATCACCAGCACCCTCCAGCAGTTTATCCAGACGCAGTAGATCCAGAACCCTACTTTAAGTCCTAACTTTTCCCACCCTTCGGGAAGCAAGCTACACCCCAGTCCCTCTTCCAAGCTTGGGAGAGGGACTGGGGGATGAGGTCCAGCGGACTTTGCCCACCCCTAACTCCCCCCCAACTTCGCTACTAAGTACACACAAGTGTTTGATTGGTAGGCTTGCTCTCAAAGGCCCCCTAAATCCCCACCTCGCGTAGCGGCCCGGAGGGCATATACTAGGGGGCTAAAGTTCCCCTAGCAAGTGCTTCATGATTGGCGACTCGAAGAACTGTTGGGTAGAGCTCACCAGGCGTTGCCCCCAGAGATTTAGCCCCAGGAAGGAGGGGTCAGTGTAACGACTATCCTGCTCCAGGGCCTCGATCCCCAGGGAGAAGGCTTCCTGGCAGAGATCGCGGCGAAGATTCGTCGCCAGTCCACAGCCCTCCTGATGGTATAATGCCACGGCCCTGGCCAACTTGGGTTCAGGTTCCTGGTTATCGACTAGCTGAGAAGCGGCCTGCCACTTTTCTAAGGCTTCGGCTGTCTTACCCTGTTCGTAGAGGACCAGACCAATGTTGTTAAGGGCGGGCCAAAAGTCAGGCTGAAAACCCACTGAGGCGCTGTAGCTGGCGATGGCCTGATCATAGCGTTGCAGCCTGAAGTAGCTGTTACCCAGGTCAAAATGGGCGTTGGGGTTATTGGGCTCGAGCTTCAGGCCCTCCTCTAGATACCGGGAGGACTGGCGATAATCTCCTTTTTGAAAGTAGGCGGAGCCCAGGGAAAACAGCACCCTGGCATCGCTGGGAACCAGGGTTTTGGCTTGTTCCAGGAGCGTGATCGCCCGATCAGTCTCGCCATTTTGCAGGTAGAGACCACCCAGCAGAGCCATCACCTGCCCATCCTTGGGGGCCAGTTGGGAGGCCAGTTGGGCCAGACTGAGGGCCTGGTTAAACTGCCGAAACTCTGCCAGTTGCTGGGCTTCGCTAGCCAGAAAGCGCCCCTGTTCAGCCATCTGATCGTAGTCGAGGGGTAGGACGTAGGGTACCAGGGCCTGGCTGTAGGCGGGTAGGGGCAGGCACAGCCCCCCCAGGGTTAACAAGGAAACTAAGACAGTCCGGTTGAGCACAATAGCAATACTCGAGCGATCACAACGAATCTCAGGTTACTACAGGGTAAGCGATGGCGCTACCGCATCCGACGGCGGATTTGCCCCCCGTAGTGCCGCCTGGGCGTTGCGTCGCCATAGGGCCGGCTTAATACGGCGTAGGGCCGAGGCCGGGAACCGCCGATTCCAGTCCTCCTCCGAGAGGCTGGCCAGGCTGGTCAGGCTGGGGCTGAGGTTCTCGGGGTAGGGCTGGAACTCCTCCACATCGGTGGGTTGGGCAAAGCGCTGGTTCCAGGGACAGACATCCTGGCAAATGTCACACCCCGCTACCCAATTTTGCAGGTGGGGGACGATCTCCTCCGGCAGGGTGGGGGAACGGTTTTCAATGGTGTGGTAGGCCAGACAACGGTTAGCATCCACCACGTAGGGCTGGGTGATGGCCTGGGTGGGGCAGGCCTCTAGACAACGGCGACAGGTACCGCAGTGGTTGGTGTGGGGAGTATCGGCGGGGATATCCAGATTGGTGAGAATTTCCCCGAGAAAGACCCAGGAGCCGTAGCGACGGGTGATCAGGTTGCCGTTTTTAGCCACCCAGCCCAGGCCCGCCCGTTGGGCCCAAAACTTATCCTGGATCGGACCGGTGTCGGCATAGTAGCGCACCTGGATCGGTTCCGGACCCGGCTCACCGGTTCGCTCTAACCACTGGGCCAGGGCCTTGAGCCGCCGGTGCAACACCCGGTGGTAGTCCCGCCCCCAGGCATAGCGGGAAATTTTCCCGTGTCGAGGGTCCTGGGAATGGGCATGGGGGGTGTAGTAATTCAGGGCCACGCAGATCAGCGATCGCACCTGGGGCATCAGCCGCCGCACATCCTGCCGCTTGGGGTTGGTCATCCAGTCCATAGTCGCCCCGTAGCCCTGGCCCAGCCACCGCTGCAAATGCTCCCTGGCCTGGCTTTCCTCCCCATCGGCGGCATCCGCCACCGCCGCCACCCCCACCAGGTGGAAACCTAACTGATGGGCCTGGTCAATGAGGGCTTGGCGGATAGGGGGCATGGGGAAGAGGGGGAGTAGTCGGTGGTCGGAAGGGGGCTGGGCCAGTAGCTTTTGGCTCCTGAATTCTGAATTCAGCGACGGAATAAATTGCAACTATGTAGTCTGTGATACAACTACTAGGGAGGATTTTATCAATTCTTATGGGATGATAAGCCTCTTACCGTCTAAAACCATACTATCCAACTATTTTGGGAGACCTAACCTGAATTATGCGAGATCATCACCGTTCCCTGCCCTTTTCCCGTCGTCAAATCCTGCGCGGTCTGCTAGCCACCTCCGCCTTTGGCCTGACCGCTAAGTTTGGCACTGGTTGTGCCCAGTCCACCTCGGAGAAAGGGGCCAGTGCCCCCGCTAAGGATTTTGTGGTGGGGTTCCTCTACGTAGGGCCTAAGGATGACTTCGGCTATAACCAGGCCCATGCGGAGGGTGCCGCCGCCATGGCGGCCAATGTCCCGGGTATTAAGTTGGTAGAGGAGGCCAGCGTACCGGAAACCACGGCGGTGGCGGAGGCGATGCGCAGCATGATTGAGGTGGATGGGGCCAAGGCCCTGTTTCCCACCTCCTTTGGTTACTTTGACCCCTACATTCTAGAGTTAGCCAAGGAGTTTCCCGATGTGCAGTTCTTCCACGCTGGCGGTCTCTACCAGGAGGGGGTGCATCCCAAAAACATCTGTAGTTACTTTGGTTACATCGACGAAGCTCAGTACGTGGCGGGGGTAGTGGCTGGTCACACCTCCAAGTCTGGCAAGTTGGGCTTCGTCGCGGCCAAGCCCATCCCCCAACTGCTGCGCAACGTCAACAGTTTCACCCTGGGAGCCCGATCGATTAACCCCGCCGCCACCACCCAGGTGATTTTCACCGGTGACTGGTCAGTGCCGGTGAAGGAAGCGGAGGCCACCAACAGCATGGTGGATCAGGGGGTTGATGTGGTCACCTGCCACGTTGATAGTCCCAAAGTGGTGATGGAAACCGCCGAGAAACGAGGCATTTTCTGCTCCGGCTACCACGCCAACCAGAGTTCCCTGGCCCCAAAGGGGTACCTGACCGGCGCCGAGTGGGATTGGTCTAGCATCTACACCTCCCTGGGCGAACAATTGCTGGCGGGCAAGTCCATTGCTAACGGCGACATTCCCCACATTCTGCGGGGGGGGTTGGCGGATAAGTTCTGCAAGATGTCCCCCTACGGTCCGGCGGTGAGCGATGCCGCCAAAGCGGATGCCGATGCCGCCCTGGCGGACATCAAGGCGGGTAAGCTGACGATTTACCAGGGGCCGCTGAAAACCAACGATGGTAAGGAGATTCTGCCCGCGGGCAAGGGCCTCAAGATCGATGATATGCAGCTGGAAACCATGGATTACCTGGTGGAAGGGGTGAAGGGTTCGGTTAGCTAGACCTGGCCCCTAACTGGACGACAATTATGGTGAGATCTCTGCACTGGCGATCGCTGGAGTCGCTGCTCATCCCCGCTGGGGCCATCGCCGTGGCGCTACTGCTGTTTGGCGGGTTCTGCGCCCTGGCGGGGGCTAACCCCCTGCAGGTTTATGGTTCGATTTATAAGGCGGCCTTCGGTAGCGCCAGTGCCTGGCAAAATACCCTGATTCGGGCTGCCCCGCTGATGTTGACGGCCCTCTGCACTGGTTTACCGGCCCGCCTGGGGCTGGTGATCATTGGTAATGAAGGGGCCTTGGTGATTGGTGCCCTGGCCGCCCTGCTGGCGGGCCTGGCCCTGGGCCCCGCCCTGCCCGGCCTCCTGGTGCTGCTTGCCATGGCGATCGCCAGTTTGGCGGCGGGGGGCCTGTGGATCATGGCGGCAGGGGCCCTGCGCCACTATCGCGGGGTGAATGAAACCATCAGCAGTCTGCTGATGAACTACCTGGCCATCGCCCTGATGAACCACCTGGTGGAGGGCCCCCTGCGGGACCCGGGGTTTGTCACCAAACCCTCCAGCTATGAAATTGCCCAGGCCGCCTGGTTGGGCAACCTACCGGGTAGTCGGATCCATTACGGCCTGCTCTACGGCCTGGTGGCCTGCATCATCGCCTATCTGGTGATGCAGCGCACCACCTTTGGCTTTGCCGCCCGGGCCGCCGGTGGCAACATCCGCGCTGCCCGCATGGCGGGGTTGCCGGTGGGTCAGTTAACCCTGGCGGTGTGCTTCCTGGGCGGGGCCTGTGCTGGCCTGGCGGGGATGGTGGAAATCGCCGCTGTGCAGCGGCGGCTGAATGAATCGATTGTTTCCAACTACGGCTATGCCGGTATTTTGGTGTCCTTTGTGGCCCGCCATAACCCCCTGGCCATGATTCCGGTGTCCATCCTACTGGGGGGGATTTTGGCTAGTGGGGGGATTTTGCAGCGATCCCATAGCCTACCGGATGCCACCGTGCTGGTGTTCCAGGGCATTGTGTTTCTCTGCGTGCTCTATAGTGATTCCCTTTATCGGCGGCTTTAAAGCCCAGGAGGTCCATCGTGGCAGCAGCACTCGGTTGGTGGGGGGTGCCCCTGGCCATTGTGGCGGGCACCCTGCGCGGTAGTGTGCCCTTTCTATTCGTCAGCCTGGGGGAATGTCTGACGGAAAAGAGCGGCAAGATTAACCTGGGCCTGGAGGGTACCCTACGAATGGGGGCAATGGCGGCCTACGGGGTGTCCTACCTGGCGGCGGGCTGGCTGGGGCCGGCCCTTTCCCCCTGGCTGGGGGTGCTGGTGGCGGGGCTGGCGGGCATGGCCCTGGGGGCGATCCACGGCTGGTTGTCTCAGCAACGCCGGGTTAACGATGTGGCGGTGGGCATCGCCATGATTATCCTGGGTAGTGGGCTGGCCAACTTCCTCGGTAAACCGTTTATCCAACCCCAGGCGCCCCAGTTACCGATCCTCAAACTGGGGGAGTGGAGTGGCTTGCCCCAGGTGCGGGCGGCGCTGCAGATTAGCCCCCTACTGTTGCTCGGTATTGCCATCGTGCCCCTGTTACATTGGGGGTTTAAATCCACCCGCTGGGGGCTCAATGTGCGGGCCGTGGGCGATCGCCCGGAGGCGGCTCGAGCCATGGGCATTTCCGTCTTTAAGGTCCGCTTCACCAGCATTATCATCGGTAGCGGCCTGGCGGGCATCGGCGGTGCCGCCCTCTCCCTGTACTATCCTGGCCTGTGGACCGAACGTATCTCCAGTGGCCAGGGGTTAATGGCGGTGGCCCTGGTGATTTTTGCCCGCTGGCAGCCCTGGCAGTGCCTGTGGGCTTCCTTGCTGTTTGGCGGCGCTCAGGCCCTGGGACCGGCCTTTCAGTCCGTAGGCATTGACGCCTACTACTACCTGTTCAATGCCGCCCCCTACATTTTGACCCTGGTGATTATGATCCTCACCTGTTCTCCCCAGCGCACCCTGCTGGGCTCCCCCGGCGCCCTGGGGCAGGAAGACTAGGGGTAGAGATCGGCTGGCCAGGGGGGCGGCAGGGTGAACACCATCGCCTGCTGGTGGCTGGGGTGGATAAATTGCAGCCGGTAGGCGTGGAGAAAGTAGCCCCCATCCCCCGGTAGGGCGACGGGGGCGTCTGGGTCTAGGCGGCGCACTCCGCCGAGAGGGTAGAGGGGGTCCCCCAGCAGGGGATAGCCCGCCGCTGCCAGGTGGATGCGGATTTGGTGGGGCCTACCGGTGCGGATCATCACTTCCACCAGGTTGGCCCGGGGGCCGCGACCCAGCAGGGTGACCTGGCTATGGGCAACCATCCCCCCAGGGCAGGCACCATAAACGTAACCCAGGGTGGGGTGGGGCAGTTTGCCGATGGGGGTGGTAATGGTCAGGTGCGAAGGGCAATCCCCCGGGGCAATTAAGGCCCGGTAGGTTTTTTGCAGGCCGAGGCTTTGGCCCCCAGCGCCCTCCTGATCGGTGGCGTGACGAAACTGTTGACTCAGGTGGGCTCGGGCCGACCGGCTGCGGGCCAGCACCATCAGGCCGGAGGTGCCCCGCCCCAGGCGGTGGACGGGGATCGGGGTCAAATCGGGATAGGTCTGGTGCAGCTGGTGCAGCAGGGTATGGTGCAGAAAGTTGCCCCCGGGCAACACCGGTAGCCCCGCTGGTTTGTTGATCACCAGCACCTGGTCATCCCCATGGAGGACGGTGTAGCCCAGGGACACGGGCGGTTCCTCCCAGGGGGGACGGTGGTAGGCCAGGTGCTGCCCCGCCACCAGCATTTCTTGACCGCTGGCGATATGGCCCTCCAGCCTGATCTGTCCCGACTGGAGACGCCGATGCCAGTCCTCCCCACTGGAGTGGAGGTATCGGTTAGTGTAAAACTCCAGTACCCGTTGACCGGCATCGGCAGCGCTGATGCGATCGCAATAAACCCATCCCTGGTTCACCCTATCCCTCTTTAGGCTTTGGCCTTGACGAAGATACAGCAATAGTTCTAAACAGTATCCTTAGGACTTTACATATCGATAGAAAAGTCGTTTAAGGCTTTCGACACAAAGCATATAAAGTCCTACAATTGCTGCTAGCACCAAAAGGAACTCAAGTGGCAACGGTTGGAACCCCAGTATACTGGCAAGGGGTATGATGTACCCCGGAAACTGTACAGGGAAATAAGATAGGGTCGCTGCCCAGCAATTCGGCAGCCATACGGAGATTAACAGGAAAATGCAGCGCCAGCGACATGGTGCGGACTTCAAGGCCAAGGTGGCTCTAGAGGCCATCAAGGGGCTAAAAACGGTGAACGAACTATCGAGTGAGTATGGCGTCCATGCCAGCCAGATCAACCAATGGAAGAAGCAGGTGCTCGATGAGCTTCCTGGCATTTTTTCATCACGGCGAGCC
>JBEIUS010000199.1:0-5071 GCA_040374235.1 Leptolyngbya sp.
GACCCCGTGGCCATCGAGTAACCCCCAGAGGCGGCCGTTGTTGATGGCCCCCCCACCGACCTCTGTAGTGACGAACCCCCCTTGGAAAGTGACTTTCACCGCGACCAGATTGACCTGCTGATTCGGCTGTTGCGTTGGTGTGTACCAAAACACCTTCCGCACCCCTGATTATTTTTGGTTTGACCCCCATACCCTGGAATTGCAGGGCTTCCACCTGGTGGATGGCAGTTACCAGGGGATTCAACCCACGGAGCAGGGCTGGCTCTGGAGTCAGCAACTGGAACTGTACCTGGGCCTCGTGGATAACAAACTCCGCTTTTTTAGCCCCCAGGGTGAGCTGATTCCCTCTCCAGAGGAGTTAGCCGAGCAGGAACGACAGCGAGCTGAACAGGAGCAACAACGAGCTGAGCAAGAACGGCAGCGAGCCGAACGGGCAGAAGAGGAGATTGCTCGGCTGAAGGCTCAACTGCGATCGCAGGGGCTGGAGCCAGACTGCTCAGCCTAAGCGGACGTTTAGAAAGTATTCAGTTGTGATCTACTGGGATCTTTAAAGCATTCCCTAAGGATGACGGGTGTTCCAAACTGATCCCCTTACGCTCTTTTTGAGGGTGAGGGACACCGATTTTCGTGAGTTAACTAGCTTTTTATCTTTCAGTTTATTTTTATTTAGGACTAGATCTAATGAATATTCTTGGTATTAACGCCTTCCACGGTGATGCATCCGCTTGCCTGGTGCAGGACGGCCAATTGGTGGCGGCGATCGAAGAGGAGCGTTTTAATCGCATTAAACACTGGGCCGGTTTCCCATCGGAATCCATCCGCTATTGTCTCAGTGTTGGTGGTATCAGCCCCCAGGAGCTTGACCACGTGGCGGTCTCCTCCAACCCCAAGGCCAACCTGGGCCAGCGGGTGCGCTTTACCCTGCAGCAGCGCCCCACCCTGGGCAATATTTTGGACCGGGTCAGCAAGCAGCGTAAGTCCGGTGGGCTCAAGGCCTACCTGGCGGAGGCCTGCCAGTGTGAACCGGATAGTCTCAAGGCCACCTTCCACAACCTGGATCACCACTCCACCCACCTGGCCTCCGCCTTTAACCTCTCCCCCTTTGACCAGGCGGCCATCCTATCCGTTGATGGCATGGGGGACTTTGTCAGCACCCTGATGGCCGGGGGGCGGGGCACCCACCTGGAGTACTTCTCCCGCATTCACTACCCCCACTCCCTGGGCTACCTCTACAATGCCCTCACCCTCTACCTGGGCTTTCCGGCCTATGGGGATGAGTATAAGGTGATGGGGCTGGCGCCCTACGGTGAACCCGAATACCTGGAGGCCTTTCGCCGCCTGATTCGCCCTACGGACCAGGGGTTTGAATTAAACCTGGATTATTTCACCCACCCCAGCCAGGGCATTGCCATGAACTGGGAACAGGGAGTACCGATGGTGGAGCCCTTCCACAGCCCCGAGTTAGAGAAACTCCTGGGCCCTGCCCGTCACCCCCAGGAACCCCTGACCACCAAGCACCAAAACATCGCCACCTCCCTGCAGGCGGTGACGGAGGAGATCCTCTTCCACCTGTTGAACCAACTGCATCGCCAGTTTCCTAGCGATCACCTCTGCCTGGCGGGGGGGGTGGCCATGAACTCGGTGGCCAACGGCAAGATTACCCAAAATACCCCCTTTAAGCAGGTCTACGTGCCGGTGGGGGCCGCCGACAATGGCACCTGCATCGGTGCCGCCTTCTTTGTCTGGAATCAGATTCTGAAGCAACCTCGCAGTTTTCGCCTGGAGCATGGCTACTGGGGCAGTGCCTTTAGTGACGAAAGCTGTTTGCAGGCCTGCCTGATGCAGGATCTCAACCCCCTCTACCTGGAACGCCAGGCCCTGCTGGAACGGGTGGTAGACGACCTTTGCGCTGGTAAGGTGGTGGGTTGGTTTCAGGGTCGTATGGAGTTTGGTGCCCGCGCCCTGGGTAATCGCTCCCTACTGGCGGATCCTCGCCGTAGCGATATGCGAGACATTATTAATTTGAAAATCAAGTTCCGGGAAAAGTTTCGCCCCTTTGCCCCCAGCATTCTGGAGGAAAAGGTCAGCGAGTTCTTTACCCTGGATGAACCCTCTCCCTTTATGGAGCGGGTGCTGCAAATTCGGCCTGAGAAGCGATCGCTGATTCCGGCGGTGACCCACGTGGATGGCTCCGGTCGACTACAAAGTGTTAGCGCCAGGACTAACCCCCTCTATTGGGACCTGATTCATTGCTTCGGTGAGCGCACCGGGGTGCCAATTTTGCTCAACACCTCCCTGAATGAAAATGAACCCATCGTCAGAACCCCCGAGGAGGCGATTAAATGTTTCCTCCGCACCCAGATGGATAGCCTGGTGCTGGGGTCCTACTACGTTAACCGTAAGCCTTGACCTTAAATCCCTATGCTATTTCCTAAACCGCCATTTCCGACCGCAGCTCAGGAGTTTGAAGCTTGCCTGACCGTTGTCTTACGTAACCTGAGGCCAGAAAACTGGGTCGACTTGATCAACGAGGCTCAGGCCCAAATGATTCAGGAGACTGAAGTGCTTTTGTCTTCTGAACTTCTATCCCCAGATCAGGCTTTGCAGTTGATTCATGATTGGCAGCGTCTCCAGTCGTATTTAACCGGTGAGCAATGGAACGCCTTAGTTCACCTTCTTAGAATCTGGCATCAGAGCCAACGATTCAAGCAAGGGGCCATAGATCGAGGATTAATTCCTTTTCTTCAGGAGCGATCCGTTACGTTACTAAGGGCTAAGGGTGAGGATACCGTACCCTCTAAGAAAGTAGCTAGCTAAATAGTGAATAGTTCTAAAACACTAATGATATGAGGTTAGACATAGTGAATAAAATTCAGTACTTGGCAGAGTGTGTCAGAAAAAATACTAATCATAAGAACTCATTTTGTCCTTCCTGTGGATGTGAAGAATCTGGTCTTGTTTCCAGAAAATATTTGGTTACAGCATTACGAAGATGTAACGGGTGTCAGTTATTGTTTAGAACTCCTACAACAGATCTTACAGAAAGTGCTTCCTTTTATCAGGAGGACTACGTAGAGGGATTTACTACTGACTGTCCCAACGATCAGGTGCTGTCCGAGTATTTAGAAACCTCTTTTCGAGGCACAGAAAAGGACTATTCCAGGTACATCGATGTAATCTATGCCGCTGGCGCTAGCCCGGGGGATAGGATATTTGACTTTGGTTGTTCATGGGGATACGGTAGTTGGCAAATTGCTCAACGGGAATTTGATGTTGAATGTTATGAAATCTCATTGCCCAGAGCGAAATTCGCCAGAAATAAACTGGGGTTGAAGGTTCACACTTCCCTAGCTGAAGTTGGGGCTGGGTTTGACGTTTTTTTCTCTGCCCATGTCCTCGAACACGTTCCTTCAGTTGAGGAATCTATTAACTTTGGCATGAGTATTTTGAAGCCTAATGGTCTATTCATTGCCTTTACACCCAACGGTTCTACTCAATATAGGGAAGTGGCGCAGGAACGCTGGAATAAGCTTTGGGGAATGGTTCATCCAAATTTTCTGGATGAACAATTTTACAAAAATAGATTTACCCAAAGTCCTCCCCTTATTTCATCTAATCCCTATTCCATAGACGCAATAAGAGAGTGGAGGATTACTGGCAGCGTTGATCATCATGGAATTCAACTAAATGGAGATGAGCTGCTCCTGATTGTGAGAAAGAATACTTAGTTAAGTATTTGGGCTCGGTAAATATTTAAAGTTCTAAATTAATAGAATCCGTGAATAGAAATCAAACACCCTTGTGTCATGTATGGCTACCGAGCCTAGTGGCGAATACGGGGGGCACTCAAACCTATTCCAACTTTTTTCTGGAGGCGCTAGGGGGGATCGATTCAGCTAGTCACTATGTTATTCACAGCAAGCACGATCGCACCATTCCTCCCTGCCTTACCTCCCTGGGCTCGGCTCAGTTTTACGGTGCCGGTGGGGTGCCCCTGGCCCTGAGGACAACCGCCTTTGCCGCCCAACTGTGGTGGGGGGCCTGGCGGCAACGGCCCGATCTGATCATCACCACCCACTTAAACTTTGCCCCGGTTGCCGATCAACTCAAGCAGCAGTTGGGCATGCCCTACTGGGTTGTGGCCCATGGGGTTGAAGCCTGGAACCTGAGTAATCCTCGTCTGCAAAGGGCCCTGGGCCATGCCGATCGCATCCTGGCGGTCAGCCATTACACCCGCGATCGCCTGCTGCAGGAGCAAGCCCTTGACCCCGCCAGGGTGGTGGTGTTGCCCAATACCGTTGCCAGCGATCGGTTTACCCCGGGGCCCAAGCCGGCCCACCTGCTGGCCAGGTACGGTCTCACCACCGACCAACCGATTATCCTCACCGTGGCCCGACTTTCCTCTGGGGAGCAGTACAAGGGCTACGACAAAGTCCTGGCCGCCCTGCCCCAGATTCGCCAGCGGATTCCCCAGGTGCATTACCTGGTCGTGGGCAAGGGGGAAGACCAGGCCCGGGTGCAGGGGCTAATTAAGGCCCACCAGCTAGAGGATTGTGTCACCCTCACCGGCTTCATCCCCGATGGGGAACTGGCGGATCACTACCGGCTCTGTGATGTGTTTGCTATGCCCAGCAAGGGAGAGGGGTTTGGCATTGTCTATCTGGAAGCCCTGGCCTGTGGCAAACCCACCCTGGGGGGTAACCAGGATGGGGCGATCGATGCCCTCTGCCAGGGGCACCTCGGGGTCCTGGTGGACCCGGATGATATTGATCAGCTCGCTACGGCCCTGGTGGAGATCCTACGGGGTACCTATCCTAACCCCCTGCTCTACCAGCCCGAGCTGCTGCGAGAGAAGATGTTAGCCACCTATGGGTTTGCCCGTTTCCAGAGTACCCTGGCCAGCTACCTGTAGCTTGGCCAGAATCCTGAGAACCGATTCAGTAGCTAGTAGTCAGGAGGTAACCAGACCTCTGGTTCCTGAGTTCTGGTTACGAGTGCCTGTCGCACCCGACCGCTCTGTCGGCGTTTTTCGTCCGCAATGGAGTCCTGGTGTTTCGGAAGAAGGTTGGGA
>JBEIUS010000011.1:0-36429 GCA_040374235.1 Leptolyngbya sp.
AGAAGACACCTTAAAGCATGAACCTGACCAGAGACTACCCGAGTTAGCCGACCCTGAAGCCACCTATCTCTCCTTGACAAATCTGACCTCTGCCAAAATTCAACCACGGACACAGAGTACACCAACCAGTGAACTAGAAAGGCGTCTGCTGAAACTCGGCCAACAGCTAAAATACTTGCCGGTGACCCCAGCAGGGCAAGACCGCCTGATGGCCGTGCTCGCAGAGGTTAAAAGTATTTATGATCTAGTGTTGGAGGCTCGAGTCAGTCTGGGGGACTGAGCCTCCTCCTGAGCTAATCCCTAGGGACTAATCTTCGTAAATACGGCACTCATCAGCTTCGGGGTTAGCATCGCAGTAAGCCTGGAGGCTAGACTTAACCGGGGCTTGTTTCTTGTGCCCCGCCTCCGCCTGTAGTTCCTCAACAACATCCCAAGCTGCGGCAGATTCGGGGGAAGTACTGCCCAGGCGATCGCTCAATGCCCGAGCTTCATCGATGGCGGCTTCAATGCGTTCTTCAATTGGGGTGGTCATAAGCAGTAGCGTTAGGATAATAATCAACACTTTACCGTAGTTTACAATGACCTAGTTAGGGGGGCCAAGCTAGTTACCAGCCTAGCCCCGAGCTTAAGATCCCAACTACGTCTCTACCAAAATTAGTCAAAACCTTTGCTAGGAAAAGACCAATATTGGTAACTCTGTAACATCCCTAAGTGTACACTATTTCTGGAATGTTGACAGCCAGCTGGTTAAGTTGTCATAATAAATAGCTGTTCTATTTTAGAAAAGCTCGGATCAGGTTTATAAAGTCACCAGCTTCCTTAGGGGGGTGTTGGGGTGAGCACCTGTACGGCCAACTATGAGGATCTATGACCTACGCAATTGTGGCAACGGGGGGTAAGCAGCTACGGGTAGAGCCGGGCCGCTTCTACGATATTGATCGGCTGGCGGTGGAGGCCGAGGGCCAGGTTACCCTGGATCAGGTGTTATTTATTAATCACGACGGAGATACGCTGGTGGGTCAGCCCCTGGTGGCTGGCGCTACCGTGACTGGCACTGTGGTCAGTCACCTGCGGGGCCGCAAGGTGATCGTTTACAAAATGAAGCCCAAAAAGAAAACCCGTAAAAAGCAGGGACACCGCCAGGAACTGACCCGTCTGATGATTGATTCAATTCAGTTGAACGGCAATGCGATCGCCGGCACTCCTGGTCAGACCGCTTCTACTCCGGTAGAGACGGTCACCGCCACCATCGTTACCGATGCCACCCCCAGCGCCGACACCCCCGATAGCGATAGCTAACCTGACAACACCGGCTAAGATTTTCTAGTAGAGAAAGGAACTCACCATGGCTCATAAGAAAGGGACAGGCAGCACCCGTAACGGCCGCGACTCTAATTCCAAACGATTGGGGGTTAAGCGCTACGGTGGTCAGGTAGTGCGAGCTGGCAATATTCTGATTCGGCAACGGGGCACCAGGGTCCACCCGGGCGAAAACGTAGGCCGGGGGGGTGATGATACCCTTTTCGCCCTGGTCGATGGGGTAGTCACCTTTGAACGTCGGGGCAAGACAGGCAAAAAAATTAGCGTCTACCCAGCCAGTTAACTTTACTACGTTTCGTCTGCAAGACTACGCTTTGTTTGCAAGGGCCCTGGAAAACGCTCCAAGGCCCTTAATTTAGGAAACAGCGCAAAGGCGAAACATTTTATGGTTATAGAACTAGTGAAAAGTCAGAACGCCACCAAGCTCCTAACAACTGGCTCATGACCGATCAGCACGTCCCGGCCTAAGTAGATGCCTTTCTTTAAGTTTTATACTCCTAGTCCATCCAACGGGAAGAAGGCGAGTTAGCAATGGATAGACCCTCTAGATTGAGGAGGGCAGTTATAGATCAAGCCTTCTATCCCTAGGAGTTGTCAGGGTTAATAGCGAATGCGGGGATCAATGTAGGCGCTGAGCATATCAATAGCGATACTAATCAGCGCCACAATCAGGCCAAAAAAGACCATTAACCCCTGCACCACAGGGTAGTCGCGCTGGGTAATTGCTTCGTAGAGGCGGTTGGCTAAGCCTGGCCAGGAAAAGGTCACCTCCGTCAGCACCGCTCCCCCTAGCATGGCTGCAAAGGTGAGGCCCAGGATTGTCACCACCGGAATCAGGGCATTCCTCAGGGCATGCACCAAAACTACCCGATGTTCGGGAATACCCCTGGCCCGGGCCGCCTCCACGTAATCCGAAGCCAGGGTTTGCTTTAAGTTAACCCGTACCATGCGCTCAAATACCCCGCTAATCAAAATCCCCAGGGTCAGGCTGGGTAGGGCCAGGTAGTAGAGACTAGTGGCAAAGGCACCGAAATCGAGGGAGAGGAGGCTATCGATCAGGTACAGACCGGTGGGCCCGACCGGTGGGTCGGCCCGCAGGGGGTAACGGGTGCCAATGGGGAACCAGCGCAACTGGACGGCGAAGATCAACTGCAAAATCATGCCAAACCAATACATGGGAATGGCGTAAGTAATGATGCCAAACAATCGCCCCCCGGCATCTAGAACAGTATTGGGACGGGTGGCCGCCAGGGAGCCCACCGTCACCCCCACCAGGGCCGCCACCACCAGACCGCAGCAGGCCAGCTCCACCGTGGCGGGAAAATGGGCCTGAATAATTTGCCAAACCGTTTGTCCCTGGGTGGCCAGAGACGTACCCAGATCAAACCGTAGCAAGTGCCCCAGGTAGGTCAGATATTGTGTCCAGAGGGGCTGATCCAGACCCAGCTGGCTACGCAGCTGATCCTTGGCGGCGGTGGGGGCTCGGGCCCCCAACAGGGCATCCACCGGATCCCCAGGACTAGCCCGCATCAGCAAAAAGACGATGGTGGTAATCGTCCAGATCATTAAGGGAGCGAGCAGCACCCGGGTGAGGAGATAGTAACGCAGGGCAGCGGATCGAGCCATGGTAGACCGTTTTCCCTTCCCTATTCTTCTTCGCCTGCGGCACTGCTATGGAGTTCCTCCCCATCATTAGCACTCAGGTCAGGCAGGGCAGGGTCCTCCTGTAAGGCTGGGGGAACCACCGCCACCGCCGCGATCGCATCCTCCTCGTCTAGCCGTTGTAGCCGTACACCAGTGGCAGGACGGGACTGGACCGAAATATCATTCACTCGCTGGCGGATAATGATGCCCCGATTAGTCACCAGCATCAACTCGTCACCATCATTGACCACCCGCAGGGCAGCCAGGGTATCGTCCTGTTTGCGAAACTTAATGGCCGTTAATCCCAGACCAGCTCGGTTTTGTAGCCGAAACTTGGTTACCGGCACCCGCTTACCCAACCCCGAGGCGGTGATCACCAGGACCCAGGGACCGCTCTCGCTATCGGGGCTGAGGCTATCGTCGTCCTCCTCACCGGCCTGCGCCAGGGCTTCTACCACCTGGCTGGGCAAGATATCCATGCTAATCAGCTCATCCCCCGACCGCAGGGACATGGCCTTAACTCCCCGGGTGGGCCGACCCAGAGGCCGAAGTTGATCATCATCGGTTTTAAAGTGGATAGCCATACCCCGCCGGGAGCCAATCAAAATACTATCGGTGGTGCGGGCCAACCGTACCCAGCGCAACTGGTCTCCTTCCTCCAAGGAGATGGCAATCAGCCCATTGGTACGGATGTTACTAAAGGCAGAGAGGGCGGTTTTTTTGACGTAACCCCTGCGGGTCAACATCACCAGGTACTCTTCGTCGGTGAATTCGGGCACCGCCAGCACCGAAGTGATTGACTCCTCCATCGGGATAGGCAACATCTGGACCATGGGCACCCCTCGGGCCGCCCGCGATCCCTCCGGCACCTGGTGAGCGCGCAGGCAATAGGTGACACCGCGATCGCTAAAGAACAGGATGTGATCGTGGGTGTAGCAAGTGATAAAGTGCTGGACTCCATCATCCTCCTTCATTTTGGTGCCGGCCTTGCCGCGGGTGGCCCGACTCTGGGCCTCGAAGGTGGTGACGGGCATGCGCTTAATGTAGCCCTGGTCTGTCACCAGGATCACCACCTGCTCGTTGGCGATCAGGGAAATGTCCGTGAGTTCGCCATCCTCCGCCTCAATCACCGTGCGCCGGGGGTCATGATGCTTGGTCCGCAGGTCCTCCAGTTCCTGGATGATCAGCTGGAGAACTCGCTCCCGCCGGGCCAGGATATCCTGTAGGTCCGCAATTTTAAGGACTAACTCGGCGTGTTCCTCCTCCACCTTATGGGTCTCCAGGGCGGTGAGGCGGCGCAACTGCATCTGCAGAATGGCATCGGCCTGCAGTTCTGAGAGGCCATACTGGTCCATCAAACCCTGTTTAGCGGTGGGGGTGTCCGCTGCCCCGCGAATCAGAGCGATGATGGCATCCAGGTTGGCCAGGGCGATCAGGTAACCCTGGAGCAGGTGGTCCCGTTCTTCGGCCCTGCGCAGCTCGTACTGGGTGCGGCGGATAATGGTTTCAATGCGGAAATCGAGGAAAACCTCCAACATGCGTTTCAGGCCCAGGGTCTGGGGCTCACCATTAACCAGGGCTAGCATATTGACGCCGAAGTTGTTTTGCAGCGGGGTCTGCTTGTAGAGGTTATTGAGCACCACCCGGGGGTAGGCATCCCGCTTTAGCTCAATGACGATGCGCATGCCATCCCGATCGCTCTCGTCACGAATATCGGCGATACCGTCCAGCTTGCGCTCGTTCACCAGCTCGGCAATCCGTTCGATCATGCCGGCCTTATTGGTCTGGTAGGGAAGCTCGGTAATAATAATCGCCTCCCGGTCTGGCCGAGCCCGATGCTCAATGGTTTCAATGCCAGCCACCCCCCGCATAGTGATGGACCCGCGCCCGGTGATGTAGGCATCACGGATACCACTGCGGCCCAGGATCTGGCCACCGGTAGGGAAATCAGGACCGGGGATAATCTCCATTAACTGGGCGGTGGAGATGTCGGGGTTTTCGATCAGGGCAATGACGCCGTCAATCAACTCCCCCGGGTTGTGGGGGGGGATGTTGGTGGCCATCCCCACGGCGATACCCGAAGATCCATTCAGGAGCAGTTGGGGAAGGCGGGAGGGCAACACCACGGGCTCCTGCTGAGAGCCATCGAAGTTGTCCACGAAGTCAACGGTCTCCGCCTCAATGTCCTGCAGCAGGGAATCACTGGCCAGGGACTGGAGACGGCACTCGGTGTAACGCATGGCGGCGGGCGGATCGTTATCGATGGATCCGAAGTTGCCATGACCGTTGATCAGGGGCGATCTCATGGAGAAGTCCTGAGCCATGCGCACCAGGGCATCATAAACAGCGGTGTCACCGTGGGGATGGTACTTACCCAGCACCTCCCCCACCACCCGGGCGCACTTGCGAAAGGGACGATCTGCGGTCAACCCCAATTCGTGCATGGCGTATAAAATTCGGCGATGCACCGGCTTGAGCCCATCCCTGGCATCGGGTAGGGCTCGACCTACGATGACGCTCATGGCGTACTCCAAGTAGGACCGGGACATTTCGTTGCGCAGGTCAGTGGGGACGATCCGCTCTTCTGGGGTTGCCATCGCCGAAAAAACTCCAAGGTATGGAATGGTGTTGCTTTAGCCAGAGGGCCCTGTCCAGAGCCCTCTGGCTAAAGCAAAGGCTGGTTAGGTGTTCTGACTGACCTCCTTCGACTGAGGCTGCGACGGTTAAAGTTCGACCAGGTCCTGGGTCCGCAGACATCCATCGATAAAGCGCCAGTCAGACTTCCCTAGGGAGGGGCTGAATAGCGCTTAAAGTCTTGATTCTTAAGGAACTCATGCTAATTTATTCTAGCACAAATCTACTGGTAAACCGATCGCCCGATCGAGCCGGACAACATCATGGATCCAAATAACTAGGGCTTTACCAGGGGCATCAGATGGGTGATAGCTTTTTGGATAAAGGCCTTGAGAATGGCCTCCCGCTGGTTAAGCTGAAACTGCTGACTGACCACCGCGGCCATCCCCCCATCCCCCCAGTTTTGATTATGGCGAAAGTATTCGCTAAAACTTTTCCCGGCGATGCGGGTCAGGTAGGCACCACTGGCCGCCTTCAGGGCTCGCCCCCCCAGGGCGGTAACCAGATTGGTTTGCAGACCCAGGGCCAGCAGATCCACACTGCCCTTCACCAACCCCAGGCCCCCCAGGGTTCTAGCCAGGGATAGGGCCAGGCTTTTACCCTCCTCCAAGCTGACCCTGCAGCCATAGATCTGGCTGAGCTCCACCACCATCTGGGCATTAATGGCGGCGGTGGCTAAAAAATCCAGACCGGGCAGGGGGGTGACCGCAATGGCGGCGGCCCCTAGCCACTGGTAGCGATCAATGATTTGATCGGCCTGGCGCTGGCGCTGTTGGTCCAGAAGTTGTCGAGCCCTCTCCCCTAGTTGCTGAGATTGCAGGAGAATGGTATCAGCAATCAGGTCATCGCCCTCCGCCCTAAGGATATCGGCCATACGGGCCAGCAATGGATCCAGGTTAGGGGCTTGCTCTAACCAGCCACCCCCCACCTGGGGCAGGGGCTTGGGGGCGGCGGCAATGGCCACAATGTCTTGGGGGGTTAGGGGCGGCACCAACCGCGATCGCAGGTGAGCCAGCAGAACCTCCAGATCGGCGCTGGGGTAGCGATCGGCCTTGTTCAGGACCACCACCAGCCGCTTACCCAAGGTGAGTAAATCCTGCAGCAGGGTAAATTCTCCCTGGTGTAGATCGTTATCAACCACGAACAAAATTAAGGCGGCCTGGGTGGCAATCTGACGAGCTATCTGCTCCCGATCGCGGCCGACCAAACCAGGCTCCGCCAACCCCGGCGTATCAATCAACCAAAGGGGATAGGGTACGGAGGGTAACTCCCAAGCATAGCGCTGCTCTGCCTGGGTAGTACCCAAGGATGGCCCCACCAGCCCCACGGGAGCCCCCACTAAACTATTAATCAGGCTGGTTTTACCGGCGGCCCCCACCCCAAAGACAGCAATGGTCAAATCCCCCCTAGCCATGGTGGCCTGCAACTCCGCCGCCGCCACCGCCAAAGCCTGCTGAGCCACCCGATCCTGGAGGCCTTCCACCTGACGCTGCACCGCTCCCAGGTTAGCCCAAGCCGCCTCCGATCGCTGCTCCGGTGCTGGGGGGGAGGATCGCCGAAATGGCCGCAGAAACAGCCAAAAATAGTAACCGGCAGCAACCAGAATGGCCAGCATCAGGGCCAGGAACAGGAGCAAAACAAACCGCGCCAACCAGGGGGATAGCAGCGCTAGGGTTTGGTAAATCCGCACCATGGCATCCCCAACCACCAGAGCCGCCACCAATAGCCCTAGCAGCACTGCCATCACCGTTAACCATTGCCATCGCCCCATGGTTAGCCTTTCTATCGCCTTTGCGTCTGAATCTAGGGATGGTTAGCCGGCTGGCGGCTTCGCCTCTATGCTACCGTCTCTGAGCCCAGGGGCAATCAGTGTATGGCTTACCTGAAAGCAATGAAATTGAGCCCCAGGTCAACCAGGGCTCTGCCTTCAATCTATTTACCCCTTTTTATAGGGGGTTGTGATAAAACCCAGATCCTTTACCTCTGCCAGGTCGTCGGCTTTCTCCGTTACCCCGGTTGTCTGAAGCGCCCTTCGACTCCCCCTGGGGACGAGCCTTATTCACCTTCAGTTGACGACCCAGCCATTCGGCGCCATCTAACTCTTCAATGGCCTTATCTTCGCTAGCCTCACTGGCCATATCCACAAAGGCAAAGCCGCGTTTTCGCCCTGTTTCCCGATCTACTGGCAAGCTAATGCGGGACACCTCGCCATATTCGGCAAAAACTTCCCTAATGTCGTCCTCAGAGGCCTGAAAGGACAAATTCCCGATGTAAATAGTCACAACTTTCTCCGAACCGAAATGCAAAAACAAACTATCCGGTTAAGTAAGAATACTGTCAAAACATTTTTGACAACATCTAAACCTGATATTTTCAGCTATCATAGCCGATTGACCTGGGCTTGATAGTAGTCCATCTGACATGTCAGGCCTGTTTCTCTTAAAAAAATATCTGAGACCCGTGGATCGATCAGGGAGAGGCCATCGGTAGACGGGCTAGAACTGGGCCTAATCATCGGGAAATTGCCAACAGGCGATCGCCTCAACCCGACGACTGCCACAGGCGCAAAGCTCCGCTCCAGAGGCGACCCAGGTAGCATCGCAGTCACGGCAGTGGCAGAGAACATTATTCAAGTTGGCCTGGGCTAGACCGAAATGCCATCGCTCCAGTTCTTCGGGAGTGAAGTAGGACGGAGTGTCTGCCATGGCTGAGGGGGAGGAAAAGGGTGGGGTCAGTCGTTATGATAATTATGGTAAACTAGCCTATGCTAATTAGGGCTATGGCTAAGGTCAATTGGGTTATGCTCAGGTCTAGATGTTGCAAAATATCTCCATTCAATGGCCTTGAAAAGTTCTGACCTCGACCTGCAATCAGCCTGTTAGTAACTTAGCCAGGGTTAACTCTGCGGGTGTAGTTTAGTGGTAAAACCTTAGCCTTCCAAGCTAATGATGGGGGTTCGATTCCCCCCACCCGCTTGAACCCTGCTCATCCCCACAGAGTAGGGTATTTTTCATTGATCAGATGATCAGAGACCAGCGGGGTTGCCAGCGGTAGCGCCTCAGGTCGATGCGATCGCGCTGATCAAATTCAATCCCCTCCGCTGCTAGGAGACTCCGCTGCCGGTGGTCACTACCGTGGCGGCGCAGGGAGTGGGAAATTTCCCCCTTGGCGTTCACCACCCGCTGCCAGGGGACGTCATCCTGGTCTGGGGGGAGGCGATAGAGGGCATAGCCCACCAGCCGGGGTTGGCCGATCAGCCCCGCCAGTTCCGCCACCTGGCCGTAGGTGGCCACCTGACCCTGGGGAATCTGGCGCACCACGGCATAGATCCGGTGGTAAAGCTTTTCTGAAGCGGCCTTCTCCCTACCCATGGCTTAGGGCCGCTCCCCCAGGTGGACCGGCGATCGCAATACCACCAGGGAAAAACGGGCCAGGCTCACCCCCTGCTCCGCTGGGTGGCGGGGGGCTTCGAACCCCAAAGCCAGAGGGTTCGCCGTATCCAACAGCAGGATCCAGGGTCGTTCCTGGATAATTGAGGGGATGTGAAAGACTTGATCGATAGGTTGGGCGTTAAACATCAATAGAAAACTGTCATCCAGCACCCGTTGATCCTGGATCTGGGGGTTGATCACCTCCTCCCCATTGAGAAAAATAGCAATCGCCTTAGCGGTACCATCATGCCATTGGCTAGGGGTAATTTCCTTGCCACTGGGGTTATACCAGCCAATGTCGTGGATACCAGAACCATGGATTTCTCGACCCAAAAACCAGTGGCGGCGGGAGAGGTTGGGGTGGTGCAGACGTAGCTTAATCAGCTGGCGAGTAAATTCTAAAAGCTGGCGATTTCCCTCGGTCAGATGCCAGTCGTACCAGGCCAGGGGGCTATCCTGGCAGTAGCTGTTGTTGTTGCCCCCCTGACTGCGGCCCAGCTCGTCTCCCCCCAGCACCATGGGAACGCCCTGGGAGAGCAGCAGGGTGGCGAGGAGGTTGCGCTGCTGCCGCTGCCGTAGGGCGAGAATGGTGGGATCTTTGGTATCCCCCTCGATGCCGCAGTTCCAGGAGCGGTTGTAACTTTCGCCGTCCCGGTTATGCTCCTGGTTGGCCAGATTGTGTTTTTGGTTGTAGCTCACCAGGTCCTTCAGGGTAAAACCATCGTGACAGGTGATGAAGTTAATACTGGCGTGGGGCCGCTTACCGCTGGCCTGGTAAAGGTCAGAGCTGCCGGTGATACGAAAGGCAAATTCCCCCAGGCGGCAGTCGTGATCCCGCCAGAAATCCCGCATGGCATCGCGATACTTGCCATTCCACTCCGACCAGAGCAGGGGGAAGTTGCCTACCTGGTAGCCCCCCTCCCCTAAATCCCAGGGTTCGGCAATCAGCTTAATGGTGGACAGCACCGGATCCTGGTGAATGATGTCGAAGAAGGCGGCCAGGCTATCCACCTCGTAAAGTTCCCGGGCCAGGGCCGAGGCCAGGTCAAAGCGAAAGCCATCTACGTGCATCTCCAGCACCCAGTAGCGGAGGCTATCCATAATCAGCTTTAGCACCTGGGGATGGCGGACATTAAGGGAGTTGCCACACCCGGTAAAATCCGTATAATAACGGGGGGTGTCTTCCACCAGACGATAGTAGGCCTGGTTATCAATACCCCGCAGACTCAGGGTGGGCCCCAGGTGGTTGCCCTCCCCGGTGTGGTTGTACACCACATCCAAAATCACCTCAATGCCAGCCCGGTGCAGGGCCTTCACCATTTGCTTAAATTCCCGCACTTGCTGCCCTGCCTGTCCGCTGGCGCTATAGCCCGCATAGGGGGCAAAGTAGGCCAGGGAATCGTAGCCCCAGTAATTGCGCAGGCCGGTGCCCGCTAGGTGTCCGGGAAAGGCATGGAAGTGGTGCACCGGCAGCAGTTCTACCGCGGTGATCCCCAGGTTGGTCAGGTAGTCAACCATGACCGGGTGGGCCAGGCCAGCGTAGGTGCCCCGCAGGTCCTCCGGCAGGTCGGGGTGGGTTTTGGTCAGCCCCCGGACATGGGTTTCGTAGATAATAGTGCGGTGCCAGGGGGTACGGGGGGGGTGATCGCTCTGCCAGTCAAAGCTCGGATCGATGACAATCGCCTTGGGGATGTAGGGGGCACTATCGATCTCCGAGAAGGTCAGGTCCGCATCCTCAATGGCAATCTCCGCCATGTTGTAGCCAAAGATCCGGGGATGCAGTTGCACATCCCCCTCCAGGGCGCGGGCGTAGGGGTCGATCAGCAGTTTATGGGGGTTGAAACGATTGCCCACCGCCGGCACGTAGGGACCATGCACCCGAAAGCCGTAGCGCTGACCCGGGCCTACCTCCGCGAAGTAGCCGTGCCAGATGTAGTTTTCCATTTCCCTAAGGGGTATACGGGTTTCCTGCCCCTGTTCGTCAAACAGACACAGATCAACGCCGGTGGCATTTTCAGAAAAGAGTGCAAAGTTAGTGCCGGAGCCATCCCAGGTGGCCCCTAGGGGATGGGGCTGACCGGGCCAGACCTGTATGTCCATCATCACCGCGGTTCAACTCCTGAATAGACGGGTGTACATCGTCTCGTGGTGCATGGCGGCTAGGCCGGTGCCCCAACTGCTGAGGGTAAGGTCATCGGTCTCTAGCCGTTGACAATGTTGGGTGGCCATCTCCAGGGTGGGGTAGAGATCCAGTAGAAGCTGCTGGCCCTGGGTTTGACCGAGGGGCACCAGTTTAACGGCATTGGTGATCAGGTTACTAGCCCAGCTGTGGAGGTACCCCAGTACCGCCATCTCCCCCGTTATCCGCCAATGAAGGGCCGCCAGAGCATAGATCACCGCAAAGTTCCAGGGGGGAGCAAGGGGAATCAGCAGGGCAGGCTGGAGATCCGCCATCAGGCGGCCCAGGGCCCGCCCCATAGCCCAGCTCTGTTGACGACTTTCTTCGCTCTCCCGCAGGGCGGATAGCCACTGGTTCCAGGCGGCGATCGCCGCCCCATCCCCCTCAGTGGCAGCACGGTGAACCCGATAGACCACTGCCCCATCCAGGCGCACCAGCCCCCCCGCCAATTCCTGCTGGAGCCACTGTAGAATTGCGCTGGGGTCGGTAAGACCCTGGTCTACCAGGCTCTCCAGTCCCTCAGAATAGCTGTAGGCCCCCACCGGCAGGGCTGGACTGGTCAGATGCAGGAGTCGCAATAAGGATGAGTTGGGGATGCCAGGGGTCATAAACCGAATCAGGCGGGCCAGTTTACCCAATCCTGAGGCTTCAGAAACACCTCATAGAGCCTGGACTCAGGGCTGTTGAGGGGGGGAGTATAGCCATATTCCCAACGCACCAGGGGCGGTAGAGACATGAGGATGGACTCGGTGCGCCCGTTGGTTTGCAGGCCAAAGATGGTGCCCCGGTCGTAGACCAGGTTGAACTCCACGTAGCGCCCTCGGCGGTAAAGTTGAAATTGGCGTTCCCGATCTCCGTAGGCATCGTTCCTATGGGCCTCCGCGATGGGCAGGTAGGCCGACAGGAAGGCCACACCACAGTCCCGAGCAAAGCTAAACAGATCCTCCCAGGATCGGGGGGGCAGATCCCCCAGAGCCTGACTGACCTGGGCCGCATTTTTGTCCAGATCCGGGCCCCGGTAGAGTTGGCCCTGGCCGTCCTGATAGTCAAAGAATAGCCCTCCGACGCCGCGGGTTTCCTGACGGTGTTTGAGGTAAAAATACTCGTCGCACCAGGGCTTAAACACCGAGTAATAGTGGGGGTTGTGGCGATCGCACACCGCCTTCAGGGTCTGGTGAAAATGC
This sequence comes from Leptolyngbya sp., assembly GCA_040374235.1. GTDB lineage: Bacteria > Cyanobacteriota > Cyanobacteriia > Phormidesmidales > Phormidesmidaceae > Nodosilinea. The sequence goes on from JBEIUS010000011.1 coordinate 12,393, forward strand.
ACTACATCCCGATCCACGGGGTAGTAGGGGGTGAGGTCCATGCCACCCCCAAACCACCACACCGGCCCCGCCTCAAAGTAGCGGTAATTAAGGTGCACGGTGGGAATGTAGGGATTTTGGGGGTGCAGCACCATAGAAGTGCCGGTGGCGTAGAAGCGGTGGCCAGCAGCTTCAGGGCGTTGTACCAGGATGGAGGGAGGCAGGTGATCGCCCCACACCTCGGAAAAGTTTACCCCACCCTGCTCAAACACCTGACCCTGCTTGAGCACCCGAGATCGACCGCCCCCACCCTCCGGTCGCTCCCAGCTGTCTTCTTGAAAGGTAGCGTCGCCATCCAGCCGCTCCAGGGCTTGACAGATAGTGTCCTGCAGTTCCTTCAGCATGGTGCTGGCCCGCTCCCGGGAATGGCTGGGGGGGCGATCGTAGCTGGGGGGAGAACTGGAAACAGTGGTAGAAGAAGAGATGGTCATAGGTGCTGGAATTAGGCTGATACAGAGTGAGATTACCAGGCTTACTCTTCAAACTACCTTGAAACCTGTACCCAAGACCAGAGGTCACCCCACCGTACCGGCAAAATGTTGCGAAACTCAACGTTTTGCCTACCCCTGTTTTGCTGGGCAGGGGTCGTCCCGGTCCACAATACGTTACTGTAGGGGGAGTGAGTATTAACCTTGGTCTGGGTACACATCGGTGGACTAAGAGCTCAGAAGCCAGTGGTCAGGATGTAATTAGTAGAGTTCTGACTTCTGCCCCCTGCTTGGATTTCACCGGTCACTATAAATCCTCTCCATCGGCGGCTGTTCCACCTACTTTTCAACCTACTGGGCTGTCAATCCATAGCTATGAGCCTATCCCTAACCCCCGATGCTGTCCTACAGGTCCTGCGGCCAGTACAGGATCCTGAACTACAAAGGAGTCTGGTGGACCTAAATATGATTCGCCAGGTGGCCATCCAGGGGGGGGACGTCAGTTTTACCCTGGTACTGACCACCCCCGCCTGTCCCCTGCGGGAATTCATCGTCGAGGACTGTGAGCGAGCCGTGCGCACCCTGCCGGGGGTGACCGGAGTGACGGTGACGGTGACGGCGGAAACGCCTCAACAAAAGTCCCTCCCCAATCGCACCGGTATTGTCGGGGTCAAAAATATTGTGGCCATATCCAGCGGTAAGGGTGGGGTCGGTAAAAGCACCGTGGCGGTTAATCTGGCGGTGGCCCTGGCCCAGGCGGGCTCAGCGGTAGGGCTGATCGATGCCGATATCTACGGCCCCAATGCCCCGATCATGATGGGTCTGACCGGAGCGGATATTAAGGTCCGGCAGGGGCCCCAAGGGGAAATTCTGGAGCCCGCCTTTAACCATGGGGTGAAAATGGTCTCCATGGGCTTTTTAATTGATCCCGATCAACCGGTGATCTGGCGCGGTCCCATGCTGAACGGAGTGATCCGCCAGTTTCTTTACCAGGTGGAGTGGGGTGAGCTGGATTATCTGATCGTGGATATGCCCCCCGGCACCGGTGATGCCCAACTCACCCTGGCCCAGGCAGTACCAATGGCTGGGGCGGTAATTGTGTCCACTCCCCAGACCGTCGCCATCGCCGATGCCCGACGGGGCTTGCGCATGTTTCAGCAGCTGCAGGTGCCGGTGCTGGGGGTGGTGGAAAACATGAGTGTGTTCATTCCCCCGGACGCCCCCGACAAGGCCTACGATATTTTCGGCTCCGGCGGTGGGGAGAGAATCGCCCGGGAGTTGGACCTACCGCTGCTGGGCTGCATTCCCCTGGAGATGCCGGTACGTCAGGGGGGCGATCAGGGTCTGCCAATCCTGGTGCAGATCCCAGAATCGGCAGCGGCCAAAGCCCTTTGGGCGATCGCCCAACAGGTGGCGGCCCGGGTTTCGGTCGCCGCCCTCACCCCTTAGGGATACCCCCCCCATCGGTAACTGGTATGCTTAACCTACAGTGGCAAAAACGTTGGCAGTTCCTCCTAGAGGGCTGGCAGGAGGTGGACTGGCTCCTGTTTCTCTTGCCTAGCTTGCTGGTGGGTTTTTCTAGTCTGGTCTTGAGCAGTATTCAGACCACCATGGTCGGCACCCGCTACGACCTCAACCATTTTGGTCTGGGGGTAGTCTGCCTTGGGCTGGCTCTGTGGATTTCCCGCAGTCGCTATGAACGATTGCAGGAATGGTATTGGATTATCTACGGCCTGACCAATGCCTCCCTGGTTTTAGTCATGCTGATTGGCACTGTGGGTAATGGCGCTCAGTCTTGGATTGGCGTGGGTGGGTTCTATCTCCAACCCTCTGAGTTTGCCAAGGTGGGGGTGATTATCTGCCTGGCGGTTGTGCTCAGCCGCCGCGATGCCTCCACCTTGCCGGGGTTGGGCGCTGCCCTAGGCATCACTGCCCTACCCTGGTTGTTGGTGTTTGTCCAACCGGACCTGGGTACCTCCCTGGTATTTGGGGCCATTCTCCTAACTATGCTCTACTGGGCTAATTGCAAGCCTGGCTGGCTGGTGTTACTGGTTTCGCCGTTATTGGCAGCGATTTTATTTAATCTATCAGTGCCGGTTTGGCTGATATGGTCGGCTGCCATGGGGGCGATCGCTTGGTATACCTTACCCTGGCGTTGGCTATCCACCGTTCTGGTCACCGCCATTAGCTTAATCTCCGGCAAGTTGGGTCAAGTGTTTTGGGGTTTCCTGGAAGATTATCAGAAGGACCGTCTAGTTCTGTTTCTAGACCCCGATAAGGATCCCCTGGGGGGCGGGTACCACCTGATTCAATCTCGCATTGCGATCGGGGCTGGTCGGTTGTGGGGTCAGGGGCTGAGGGGGGGCACCCAAACCCAGTTGGACTTTATTCCAGAGCAACATACAGACTTTATCTTCTCCGCCGTGGGCGAAGAGTGGGGGTTTGTGGGGTGTATGGTGGTGCTATTAGCCTATCTGATGATTTTCTTACGTCTGGTGGTAATCGCCCAGAATGCTAAGGATAACTTTGGATCCCTGCTAGCCATAGGTGTGTTTGCTATGATTTTATTCCAAACCACCGTTAATATTGGCATGACCATCGGCCTAGCCCCGATTACGGGTATTCCTCTCCCCTGGTTGAGTTACGGTCGATCATCCCTATTGACCAATTTTGTCGCTCTGGGTATTGTCGAATCCGTTGCCAATTTTCGACACCGTCTTAAGTTTACCGAGTAGTTGACTAAACCTAGTGGGGATGGCCTTGGTTCCATGGTTAGCACCTGGGCAATCCGTAAAATCCCTGAGGTAGGGATTACAATTCCCGACCAGCACCGCTATTATGGATGATGGCATCCTGGTTTTTCGCCTCAGATCATAGGCCTTAACAGCTAGGATTTATAACGATAACAGGGAGAAACAATACAGCAGAAAACCAGAACCCTACCCAGTAAATTTTTTTCGATGTCTCTTGCCAATTTACCCTGGCCTAAACGTTTTGGCCGAAGTTATCATTTTGGCCAAAGCTATATCGACGACCTCGGGTTTCTCTCTTCGATTTGCTCCTGTAGCGCATTTTGCCTCTATGCCTATTCCCTACGTCCCCACTGACGCCGATCCCAGTCGAGGGGCTATGACCAAGCCTAGACAGCCCCTTGATGGGTCAATGAGTTGCCCTATTGAGCCCGATGTGGTGAGACGAGATCGTTTTGAGTTGTTAAGTGCCTACCTGGATGGGGAGGTGACGGCTCAAGATCGGGCTGTGGTACAGCATTGGCTCAATACTGACCCCAGTGTCAAGTGTCTTTACCATCGTCTCCTCTGCCTCCGCCAGGGCTGCCAGGAGCTATGCCTGCATGATGATCTGGGTCGGATAACCGCCAGCCAAGTTATCCAGCGACTGCGCTATCGTCTGGGAACAATCACCATGGCCACCGCCGGAATACTGGTACTGGCCACACTCAACCTACTTTCTGGGGAGGGTAACCTCAGTTCAAGGGTAGAGCCTAGGTTGCCTACTGGTGGGGTGCTCGAGGTTACCCTTGACAAACCGGTGTTTCCCATTCCAAAACTCCAGGGAATTTACCTTCCCCACTCCTTGGAAGATAAACTATCGGATAACCTCTCGATTGACTCCCAGCTCTAGACAGTTTGCTGATGATATTTTCGATCCTTTATAAGATTTTGAAATGCGGCTCTGGGTCTGTAACCATAGTCAAGCAGGGATGGTTTTAGACAGCTCCTGCATCCCTTTGCGAATCGTCCGACGATTCCATCCCAATTCTCGTTCTGCTAGGGTTTGGCCACCGATGCCTAATCCTTTCACCACCTCTGCCATGAATTGTCGTCGGTCACTCCCTTTGAGCTTTTGGGCAGTTTTAATATACAGAGACTTGAGCGTATCAGTCAGTTGAATCGGGGGAGTTGTAGTCATCGGGGACCCACCAGGCTAAATGTTTCTCCTATTATCCCAGGATCACATATTCTATGGAGATCTCTCAGTACTTTCTGAAAGTACCTCAAGAATCAACACCGGATATTTCTTAAAAAATCGAAACCCCTGATCCCGTGGATCACAACTGACCATCACATCAGGATAGTAAAAATAGTTGACCGCATCGTTCCGCACCTTCATATCAAAAACATAACTGCGGCAATCACTCCCCTGCAGGTGCTGGCGCAGCAAAAAAGCGATGTTCATGCCAATCGTGACATGCTCATCAGTGGCCCCCACCATGGCATACAGGTCACCATCATGATATTCATGCTTGATTGGGCTTGATTTCTCCGCCTCCAGATAGTCCTCTGGCGAACTATCATCAAACTGCTGAATCGCTATCATAGAAGGCTATCTCAGTAGGGCTATGAACTCCAGCAAGAGGTTTGTTTCCATGATATAGCCCCAACTCCCCCCCTCAGCCTGCACCCTAACAAAGTCTTCCCTTTGATAGACTAAAGACAATTTAAGCCCAGACCGCCTGACCCCTTGCCGCCATGGTCTCCCCCGATCTAAAGCAAACCATTCAAGCCCTGTTGCCCGAATTAATTGCGCAGGATCCGTCAATCCGCGACTTTGTGCTGCGGACCGTATCTAATTACTACGCCAGTAAGGAGGAAACGGAAAGTCACTTCGATCGCACCCTAGCCCGCATGGATCGCGAGCAGGAGGAGCAAGCTCGAAAATGGGATGAAAATACCCGCCGGTGGGATGAAAATACCCGCCAGTGGCATGAGCAGCACCAGCAATACATGGCCACCCTGGCCCGTATGGATCGCGAGCAGGAGGAGCAAGCTCGAAAATGGGATGAAAATACCCGCCAGTGGCACGAGCAGCATCAGCAAAACATGGCTCTTTTTGAGGAGCTCAAGCGGCACGATCGCCGCTACGAAAGTACCATTGGTGCCCTGGGCTCTCGCTGGGGGCTTTACTCCGAGGCCAGTTTTCGCAATGCCTTGAAGGGCATTTTAGAAGACTCCTTTGGGGTTCAGGTGCTAAATATCACTGACTTTGACGAAGCCGGAGAGGTGTTTGGTCGCCCTGACCAGGTGGAACTGGACATTATCATTAAAAATGGTGATGTCATCCTCTGTGAGATCAAATCTTCGATCAGTAAGCCCGATATGTACAGCTTTGATCGCAAAGTCGCCTTTTACCAGAAACGCCACCATCGCCCAGTCAGCCGCAAGCTCGTGATTTCCCCCATGGTGGATGACCGGGCCCGACCCGTGGCCGAGGCCCTGGGCATTGAGGTCTACAGTTACGCCGAAGCGGTGGAAAATCTCTAAAGTGGCGGCATTACTAACCGAGAACCGCTACAGATAAACCCAAATCAGGATGCTAAGACCTTGGAAGAATCACTAGAACCACGCCATTTTAATGTCAAAAAATGGTTGACCATGGTCGGAATTAGCATTGGTATTTTTATTTTTTCCCTTGATGTTTATGTGGTCAACCTGGCCCTACCGGTCATGATTGAATCCCTTGATACCACCTTCGCGATGATTCAATGGGTAGTACTCAGTTATCTAATTACCATTGCGGTTACCGTTCTCAGTATTGCCCAGTTAGGAGATATCTGGAACAAAAAACATCTTTACCTGATCGGCATGGGCATCTTTACCCTGGCCTCCTTGGCCTGTGGGCTATCCCCTAGGGTTGGGTATCTAATTTTCTTCCGAGCTCTGCAGGGGTTAGGTGGAGCCTTTTTATCAGGTCTTGGCACGACGATCATCGTGGAGACCTTTCCACCGGAGCAGCGAGGTCTGGGGATGGGGATCCGCTCAGGGGTCTATGGACTGGGAATTACCCTCGGTCCGGCTATCGGCGGGCTACTGTTGGCACTGGGGGGGTGGCCATTCATTTTCCTGATCAATGTCCCCATTGGTTTGATCGGCATTGCCATGGTTGCCCTGTTTATGGCCGACTCCCCTAGTACTAGCCGCAACCAGCAGATTGATGGCTTGGGTACTGTAGTTTTTACCTTCACCCTTGCTTGCTTTATGGCCGCCACCACCCTGGTTCAGATCAACGTTATCAGTCGACTTTGGATTGTGCTGCTGGCGGTGTTAGCTGTCCTGGGGTTTTTAATCTTTCTCTGGGTGGAAGCTAATCAACCCTCTCCCCTGCTGAACCTACAACTGTTCAAATCCATTGATCTATCCACAGGTCTAGTCCTACGATTTATCGGTAATTTATCAATAGCCGCCATCATTTTCATGCTGCCCTTATTTCTGGAGCTGATTAAACACTACTCACCACAAAAATCAGGGTTACTACTGGCTATCCCGCCAATGATTATTTCCATTGCGGCGCCATTGTCGGGCTTCCTATCGGATCGATTTGATCCTAAAATCATTAGCCTGATGGGACTGGCCCTGATTGTCGGTAGTTGCCTATTTCTGTCAGGATTGAACGAGGCTACCTCTCTGATTTATTACACCATAGCTGTGGTGCCCTACGCCCTAGGCATAGCCCTATTTCAGTCCCCTAACAATAGTCTAATCATGGGGGCCGTATCAAAGTCCTACCTGGGTATTACCTCAGGATTACTGTCCCTCAGCCGCATCCTCGGTCAAGCCATGGGTTTACCCCTGGTAGCCCTGGTTTTTTCCCTGACAACCCTGGGCCAGCCCCAAGTGGTTTCTGGCACGTCCCTGCTGGCTGCACCGGTGGCCGCCTTAGTTTATGGAACTCGGGCCGCTTTTCTTGCGGTGGCCATTTTTCTGACCGTGACAACCCTGATTGTGACGGTTATCCGGGCCTACCTTGAACGCCGTCGCCCTCTAGCTAGTCAATGTTAACTATAGGTTTGTTACATGTCCTATCCCTGGCCCACCATCATTGATGCTTTTATCGCCGCCCTCGGTGCCGATCGGGTGATCCGCCGCAGGGAGGAGTTACTGGTTTACGAGTGCGATGGCCTGACCAGCTACCGGCAGCGGCCAGCGGTGGTGGTGCTGCCCCAGTCCACCGAGCAAGTGGCGGCGGCGGTGCGGATCTGCGATCGCTTCGGGGTGCCCTTCGTGGCTCGGGGCGCCGGTACCGGCCTATCGGGGGGCGCCCTACCCCTGGAGGACTCGGTGCTGATCGTCACCGCCACCATGCGACAGATTCTGGCCATCGACCTGGACAACCAGCAGGTGGTGGTGCAGCCCGGGGTAATTAATAACTGGGTCACCCAGGCGGTGAGTGGGGCGGGCTTCTACTACGCCCCCGACCCCTCCAGCCAGTCGGTGTGCTCGGTGGGGGGCAACGTGGCGGAGAATTCCGGCGGCGTCCACTGCCTCAAATATGGGGTCACCACCAATCACGTCCTGGGCCTCACCGTGGTCACCCCCCAGGGAGAGATCGTGGAATTGGGGGGCGCGGTGCCGGAGATGCCGGGCTACGACCTCTGCGGCCTATTTGTGGGATCGGAGGGCACCCTGGGGATCGCTACGGAAATTACCCTGCGGCTGCTGAAAACCCCGGCGGCGGTGCAGGTGCTGCTGGCGGACTTTACCTCAGTGGAGGCGGCGGGGGCGGCGGTGGCGGCCATCACCGGTGCCGGCATTATCCCAGCGGGGTTGGAGATGATGGATAACTTTAGCATCAACGCGGTGGAGGACGTGGTGGCCACCGCCTGCTACCCTCGAGACGCCACCGCCATTTTACTGATTGAAATTGATGGCTTACCCGAAGAGGTGGCGGCCACCGGCGAGCAGATCCAACAGCTCTGCCGCCAGCACGGAGCCCGCAGCATCACTGTCGCCACCGATGCCGACGATCGCCTTCGCCTCTGGAAGGGCCGCAAGGCCGCCTTTGCCGCCATGGGTAAACTCAGCCCCGATTATTACGTCCAGGATGGGGTGATTCCCCGCACCCAGTTGCCCTACGTGCTACAGGAAATTGCCGCCCTGGGGGAACGCTACGGCTACCGGGTGGCCAATGTCTTCCACGCCGGGGACGGCAACCTCCATCCCCTGATTCTCTATAACAAGACTATTCCCGGCCAACTGGAGGCGGTGGAAGCCCTGGGGGGCGAAATCCTCAAACTTTGTGTGCAGGTGGGGGGCAGCATCTCCGGTGAGCATGGCATCGGTGCCGACAAACGCTGCTATATGCCCGCCATGTTCAGCACCGCCGACCTGGAGACCATGGCTTGGGTGCGTCAGGCCTTTGACCCCCAGGGGCTAGCTAACCCCACCAAGCTGTTGCCCAGCCCCCGCACCTGCGGTGAAGCGGCTAACTCCACCCAGACCTGGGCAGAGGTGGAGCGCTTCTAGCAAGGAGAGAGATCAGCAGTCAGAAGCCAGCAGCGATGGGTAACCCGGCGCCAGGGTGCAGGGCGGTGGTCACGGTCCAGATATCCACCAGCACCAGCAGCAAGGTGAGCAGCAGCAACACCCCGTACATCCAGGGCTGGGCCAGGGGTTTGATGTCCTGGGTGTCGAGCTCGGTATGGGTTTCTACCCATTGCAACAGCCGACTAAACCCCGCCACCCGCATCGGTAGCAGGTAGGCCCGCTGATCCGGGCCTAGAAAGTAGTAGACAATGCCCCCCTGGCCGGTTGATCGGGGCTTGAGGGCCTGTACCTCCGACCAGGACAGGTGCCAGCGGGATCGCAATAACCCGCTAATCCAGGGGGGATAGCCGACCCTAATGCCCTCCCCGTCCACCTCCACCCGCTGGGCCAGGGCCCCGTACAGCAGCACCCCCCCCAGGCCTATGGCCACCGCCAGCAGGGTGGGGGATAGGGCTAGATCGGTGCCCTGGGCGTTGATCACCCCGGCCATCACCGGTAGGGGTGCCATCAGGGCCCCATAGAGCAACAGCAGCGTGCCCCGAATCAAGGGTGAGATACGAAACACCTGGCGATCGCCAGCCTGAATAATTAATTCTTCCATTTCCATTGTCCTTAATCTCACCCCCTCCTGCCCCCCACCAAAACTAAGGCAGGTATTTTTGCACCACCTGCCAGCCAGACCAGCCCACCCCCGCCAGCATCAACCCCATGGCGCCATTGAGGGCAAGGTGGAGTGATCGGGCCCAGGGGCGTTCCACACTAATCTGACTGGCGCTCCAGGCGGAGGTTAGCACCAGGGCCACCACCGCCAGCCCCAGGGGCAGGTGGATGGAGTGGCCCAGGCGACCGTATTCCCCCAGGGTACCGACGATGCCAATCGCCAATAGGAGTAACATCAAGGCCACCAGGGCTAGGCCCAGGAGGAAATGGAGCGATCGCAACCATCCTCCGGGGTAACCCAGACGCCTACGCCAGTAGAGATGGCCCAGGCCCGTTACCGCCAGCAGCAGGTAACCGGTTACCACTAACCCCATTGACCAGGCGGCAATTCGCCACAACCATAGAAAGGACGGTAGATCCAAACCTGCTCACCCCCTCATCTCCGCTTCACCTGGAATCACCGCTGCCCAACCCTCGGGGCGAAGCCACACTGGTAGCCCCATCCAGTGGGACACAGGCAAGCCAAAGCCTTACCGCCACCTGAACTCCTAGGGAATCCCTCGGGCCTAAGGGCCATCGCCAAGACTATATCCTACCGTGGTGTCATCCCCATAGGGAGGAAGGGGCAACCTTGAACCTAGGAGGCGGTCATCACCGCAGACCGGTCCTGGCTCCGCTCGGTCCCACTCGCCGCCATTAAGCCCCCCGAAGGCTCCGTATCGCCTTCCCTAATGGCCAGGCGTTCACAGGGAATCGTGTCAGAAATAATAGCGCTAGCCATCATACCACTATGGATCTCCAATAGAGCCTTGGGTACAGCCTCAAAAATCAACCGTTGCCCAGGGAAGACAACTCGCTCAAAATACCAATTTGGAATATTAGTAACCCGGGCCACCTGCATTTTACTGGTGGCATTTACATAGCAGCAAAGGATAGGGTCGGAGTTATTAAAAGGGAGGGGATCAAGAATCTGTGCCATTTAAGTGAGGATAATAAAGGAATGGATCAAGTCGACAGCCTGGAACACGAGACTCGACTGGCTCCAAACTATCCTAACCAAACCCTAACACCTAGTGCAGCCCGAGCACTGTAAACGCGACTACCAACCCCCACAGTTGCGTCATATTTCGATACAGTCAGCAGCCCAACTTAACATGACTTTACCAGAGTCGCCTTAGCCACTCTATGTCCGAGAGGGCAGGTAACTGGGCGAGATCATGGCCATTTCCCCAGTCGCCCTAATGCTGATTAAGGTAATTCGCTGCCCCTAGCCTCACCATGAACCACAAAAAATTTAATTATTTCTTTATACCATGACTAGGGCGAAATACCCTAACCATGGCCAAAACCTCTTCCTCGCCGGTCTGTGGCGAGGTGGACCCAGGACCGTAGCCTCAGTTCGGTCAGGTCCGTGGGGGCAATCTGCCCGAAAGGGATACTCAACCAATCTCACTGTTGTAGCCCTGGTTAAGGTCGGTGAGTCAGAACGCCTTGCTAACTTAGTCTTATCGGGGTCTTATCGGGTCACTCTGACCTGAGGGTTCTGGTCAAGGTGGTCTTGGGCAGAAGCGGTAGCGCCCTTAGCGACGACCTAGGAAGACTGGCCCAGGTACCGGCAGGGGATGGGCTGGTAAGGGCTCTGGAGCCAGGGGTGGCTCGGGGAAGTGAATTTCAATGGGTTGGGGTAGCAGTTCTAGAGGATCCAGTTCTGGAATTGATGCCATGAAAACTGGAGCCGCCAGGCTACAAGCGTCCCATCCCCCCTGAACCGGCACACCTAAAAGACTACAATGTCCACCGCGTCGCCCCTCCGGCGTGTAATAGCGGCACCGGCTACAGCGTGGTGGTTGACACGGCCTGACGTCCATGGCTGATCCCTAACTTAGTAAACCCTGCTCTATTTTGCCCCTTAATATTTTCGGGGATCAGTCTCGTCACCATGGCTAAAGCCTGGATTGACAAGGAAATTAGGGACTCAAGATAGTTTTTTAACTTCAGGTTTTCTTCAGGTTCCTGTTAACTATGCACACACTGTTTAGGATGGGCAGTCTCACTAGCTGTTAAATCGGGTAAACAGCTTGGGGATCAATAGCAAAGAGGGGTAAAAGTACCGTTGATCAGGTCCTACTCAAAGGCTAAAAGCTCACTAGATTTGTCTAAATTCCCGATCAGACCCGTCAAAGTCCTGTCTCCTATGAGCGGTATTGAGCTTTTCACTACCTTGAAACAGCTCTTGAAACAAACCTAACTAACCACTCGCTGATAGAAACGTTGCATTTCCCCATACCATTGCTGGCGGGACTCATCCCAGGTATAAAACATGTGGCCGCCGCGGAAGCAGGAGAGGTTAAGATTCGGGCGCAGGGTGGGATGGAGGGCCATCAGGTCGGTCAGCCAGCTGGAGCAGAAGTAGGGGGTGACTAGGTCAAAGAGACCATGGCTAATGGCCACCTGTAGGTGGGGGTTAAGGGTCATGCCCACCCGCAGGTCGTCCACCGAACCGGCGAACCCCTGTTTCAGTTCATGGCCGCTGGTAAACCCCCAGGCTTTAAAGACTTCGAAATTAAGCAGGTGGTAGGTTAAGGGGGTATCCACCCCCAGGGTATGCCGCAGGTGACTATTGATGGCGCCGGTGAAGAGGCGATCAAGGCCCTCCAGGGTGGGATCGCTACCCTCGTGGAGCAGGCGATCGGGGAAGGGGTCAAGGGCGGTGACCGAGGCATCGTAGAGCCCCAGAATGGTTTCCTGGTCCCGTAACAGTTCCCGGGCGAAGACGCTAATATCCAGCCGTCCCCGGTGGCGCTGGACCACCGATAGGGGGAGACCGGTCAACTCCGCCAGCTGCTGGTAAACTGCCTGACAGGTCGTCTGCGGGGCCGCTGCCCCCATCGCCAGGAAAGGAATCAGGGTTTGACGGGCAAAGGTTTCCGCCCTGGCAATGTGGGCGGCCATATCCGTAGCCGCCACCCGACCATGGTGGAGGGCGCTAGCCGCCATGGAGGGGACCGCCGTAGCCCAGCCGGTGAGGGTGTAGTCGGTGCCAAAGAGGAGCTCAAATTCCATCACGGGGGAAATTAAAATGGCGCCGCAGAGGCCGATGCCAAAATCTTCCTGGAGCTTGCGGGCGAGTTTGGCGACGCGGAAGCCCCCGTAACTTTCTCCGGCGATAAATAGGGGGGATAGCCAGCGATGGTGGCTGGAAAGATAGTTTTGAATGAACTGCCCCAGGGTATTCAGGTCCTGTTCAACCTCCCAGAACTTTTTCTCGGGTTTGCTCTCCGCCGCTTTCTCGGAGCTCGGCTCGGCGGCATGCTCCTGGGACTTCTCCTCCGGGTTAGGCAGCCGTCGGCTGAAGCCCGTGCCCACCGGATCAATAAACACCAGATCGGTAAAGCTGAGCCAGGTTTCTGGGTTATCAACCACCCGCACCGGTGGTTTGGGTAAGCTGCCATCGCTGTGGAAGTAAACCCGTTGGGGGCCGAGGGCACCCATGTGGAGATAGGCGGAGGCGGCCCCCGGCCCGCCATTGAAGACAAAGGTGAGGGGCCGGTTGGAACTGGGGCAATCGCTGAGCTGGTAGGCGACGTGGAACAGTTCCGCCACCGGTTTCTCGTTTTCATAGATCAATTGCCATTGGGCCGCGGCGGTGTAGGTGAGGGTCCCCTGGCTGGTATTCAGGGTGTGCTCAGTGGTGCTACCAGGACGGGGGCTAGGCAGGGTGGCGGGTTCGGTCATGGGGGGCATGGATGGGTAAGGTTAACGGTAACGGGGAAATGGAACTATTCGCGGTAAATACGATTGCCCAGGCCCCTGAGCACCCCCCGCCCCACCAGGCCAATGCCTCGGCCGAGTACCTCGGTGAGCAGGTAGACGATGCCACTGCCCACCAGGCTAATCGTCTGCCGAAACCGCGGGGCAACGGCGTCCCGGGTTTCAATGGCCACGGTGACGGCCCACTGCAGGCCAGACAGTTGCTCCAGCTCCTGCTGGCGGGGGTGATAGATAGACTGGGGTTGGATACCGCGTTCGGTGAACCGGAACAGGCGATAGCGACTTTCAAAGATGGCCTGGGGCTCCTGGACCAGGGCCTCCCAGCGATAGCGCCAGGACAGGTCATTGCGAAAGCGGGCGATATCCCGACTGCTGATCAGGCGCCGATGGTACAGACTTTTTTTGATCACCTCCACATCGGCGAAACAATTCAGTAGGGGCTGCATAACGGCGTTGGCTAGTTGGATTAGTAAATGTTCCAGCAGCAATTGGCTGTGGTGCAGGGCCTCCGGCGCGGAGGCGGGGAAGGAGGCGCCATCCACGATCATGGGCTCTTGAAACAGTAGGTGCCCCAGCAGCATGGGCACCAGGGGAATGGTCGCCAGCCGCGATCGCCCTACCTCCTCCGCCTCCGCCATCAGGGTGTCCACCACGGGTTGCTCCAGGTCTTCCACCGGCAGGGTATAGTAGGGACCAAAAAAGGCGGTCAGGCTATGGCTCCAAATTGTCTGCAACACCAGGGGGCTGCGCTCCGCCAGTTGACCCGGCTGCACCTGGGACCGCCGTAACTCCTCCAGGGCATCCTCCCACTGTCGCAGGATCAGGTACAGCAGTTCCCGTTTTTTCTCGGTCCTGAGAATATCGCTTTCCAGGGGACTGTCACTGGTATTGTCCAGGTTGCCCTGGAGCTTGCTAAATACCCGCTCCAGGACCAGGCTGGCGATCTCCCTGGGGGGAACCAGGGAACCTGCCTGGGGCCGACGTTCCAAACCGGCGGGGGGGGTGGCCCGATTCCCAGGCCGGGGCGAGGGAGACATGGTGGGGGCGCCGGGGGAGGGGCGATCGTCCTCAGGCCAGGCCGGGGTGGCCAACAGTTGCCCCATCAGCCAACGGGCGGCCCGCAGTTCCCGGTAGCGCCCCGCCAGCACCGCCTCGGACCAGAGATTTCCCCTGCCTCGCCCTTGTTCCACCTCAATGGCGGTGATCACCGTATCGATTTGCTGCATAGCGGAGATCCGCAGTTGTCGCCGTAGCGTTAGCCATGGTCCCGGCGGCTGGGTTGGGGAGGGGGGGAGGGGGGCATCGGCTGTCACCAGGGGTGCCTGGGTCAGCTGGCGAATCAGTCGGTCCAGCTCGGCCACCGCCATCCCCCGGGCCCCAATGGCATCGGCCCCCACCTGGGTGGCGGCGGCCTGCAGCACCGGTTCCACCTGGGCGCTAAGCACCAACACCGGCAGGGTGGGCCACCGCCGTTTAATTTCGGCGCAAAGTTGTAGGCCGGGCAACGGCTGAGGCTGACCGGTCCCCAGTCCCAGGTCCAGAATCACCAGGTCCAGGTCTGCTCCAGACCCCAGGCCCAAACTGGTCAAGGCCTCCTCGGCCTGGCTAGCTTCGGCCACCACCCGATGGCCAACGGTTTGCTCCAGCCAAATGCGCAGACCCAGGCGAAAAATCGGGTCTTCGTCCACCAGCATGAGTCGTAGGCAGGATCGAGTCACTCGGACGGGGCTGAACTGGGGGTGGGGGAGGGGTTAGCGGGGGTGGGTCGGCCCTCCGCTTCCCAAATCGACCAAATGTAGTCTCGCTCTGCCTTCCACAGGGCGATCGCGGCCTTGGCTTCCCCAGATAGGGCTCGACCAGTCCCAACTTGGGAAGCCAGGTTAATGGCAGCCGTCAGTCTACCACCATAGGCCAGATCCTTGGCCTTGTCTAGAATGGGTCGGTCCTCAGCAATTTGCAGAGTGGCGGTCCAATCTTGAGTCAGGCTTTGGGCCCGCCGGTGCAGGGCCCGATCGGGGGCGATCTGCTGGGCCGCGGCGATCGCCGCGGTCAGTTTACCCTGCTTAGCCAGGGCCACCGCCGCCTCCAACCGGGGCCGGTCCTGAATTACCTGAATTTCCTGCCGCCACTCGGCAATCAGGGTTTGGGCCTCAACCCGTAGGGGCCGTCCCATTTGCACCTGGGTTGTCTGGTCAATGGCGGCTTGTAGGGCAGAGATGGTGCCGGGACGAGCCAGGGCCTTAGCCTCCACCAGCAGAGGGCGGTCCTCCAGGCGCTCCAGGCTCAGCCGCCAATCGGCGATCAGGGTTTGGCCCTGCAGCCGCCGGGGGCGACCCAGTTCAACCTGCTGGGCCTGCTCAATGGCCAGTTCATAGCTGGAGCGCCGCCCCAGGCTGGCCAGCAGGTCGGCGAACTTGAGGCGACGCAGGTCCTCTAGCTGGGCCTGCCAGTCGGGTAGGAAGCGCTGCCCTTCCTGGGCGAAGGGGCTATCCTCAGACATTTGCTGCACCGCGGCGATCGCCGCCATCAGGTTGAGCATGGAGCCATAGCGGGGCTTCAGAGCCGGTCCATCCAGGCTGACGGTGCTCGCCAATTGCTGGGCGTAACTGAGGCGCAACAGGTCCGCCGCCTCTGGGTGCAGGTGCAAGCTGGGGGGTACCGCCTTCACCAGGGCCAGGGCGGCCTGCCGATCACCGGCCTGCCAGCGGTCCAGGCCGGCCCTTAGCAGGGTTTGGCTCCAGCCATCCACCTCCGCTTCCGCCTGCTGCCACACCTGACTCCCCAGGTTAAGCTGGCGGGCCAGGCTGACCGCTTGCCGGAGCGCCGCCAGATCCCCGGAGGCGGCCAACTGGCGAGCCGTGATCAACTGTTCCCAGCCCTGTTGTTCAATCTGAATTTGCCGTTGCCAAAACGTCGAGCGGGTGCTTAACCAGTAGTCAGTCTTGAGGGTTTTGAAGCTTTGCCAGTGTAGTCTGGCCTTGGCCCAGTCCTGCTTGGCCAGGGCCGCTTTGAGGTCGGCCTCGATCGCCCGACCCCGACTCCACTCCGATTGCCAGTTGTAGATCAGGGTTTGGGCCGACCGGCGCAGGGGGGTCTGGGGCGGAATCTGGCCAGCCAAATTAACCGCGTCCTCCATGCGACCGGTCTGGGCCCAACGATTCCCCAGCACCAGGATCTGCTCGGAGGCGTCCTTAAGTACCTCCTGGGCCGCTTCATAGTTGGCATCGGTGCGGGGCCAGTTCACCGTTAACATCACCGCTTGCTTCAGGCTGTTGGCCTCACCGGCGCGGGCCTGGGCCGCTGCGCAGTAGAGCATATCGCGGGCGGAATGGAAGGGGCTAATTCTGTCGCAGTCGGGGGTGGGGGGAATGCGGGTGAGCCAGATCAGGGCCCAACCGCTGAAGCTGCCGGCGCCGACTAACAGCAGTACCCAGAGGGTGGGCCAGAACCAGCGCCAAAGGTTAAGCACGGGTACCGGCGGTAGGGGAGCCTGACTGGGGGAGGGGGCAACGGCTCTGGACGGGGCCGGGGAAGATGCCATAAAAATATTTCAGCCAGGGTTGGCTGACGGGTGACGATGCCACATTTTAAGAGCAATTCCCCAGTTTGGTCGCAGATTTCCGGTTTATATCGCTGTAGCCCTTTAGCCCAGGACACCGAGCAGAGCTTTGGGTCTCAGCCCAGAGGAAACCTATCGCCATGCTTAACCGAACTAACGATGGTTATACCTGGTGCGTTCCAGTCGATCACCTGGCAATGCCCTCAGATCAGGCCTGGGTCCTCAGGCTATGGATCAAACCCTGGGCCCGGGTAGTAATAGCGGCCCAATCTGCTTGGACGATCGCCGCCCGGGGAAACAGGGCGGTGGACAATCCCACCGCCAGGGCTCCGGCCTGCAGCAGGCCAGGGGCATTTTCCAGGGTAACCCCGCCGGTGGGCACCAGGGGAATGGCCCCCAGGGGACCCTGTAGGCTGCGCAGGTACTCCGCCCCCCCCACCGCCGTAATCGGAAACAGCTTGACCGCACTAGCCCCCGCCTGCCAGGCCGCCACTATTTCACTGGGGGTGAGGGCGCCGGGCACAAAGGGCCACTGCTGTTGCTGGGCCCAGGCAATCATAGTGCGATCGCTGTGGGGAGAAAAACCAAACTGGGCTCCAACGGTGACGGCCTGCTCCAGATCCGCTACGGAAAGCAGAGTGCCGGCGCCGATCTGGCAATCCGGCAACCGCTGCCGTAGCAGGGGGAGGATTTCCGCCGGTGCCTGACTATTCCAGGTGACCTCGATCAACCGGATGCCCCCCGCCGCCACTGCGGTGGCCAGGCAGAGGGCCAACTCCAGATCCGCCACCCGCAGTACAGCAATGGCTTTGTGGGTGTGCAGCAAGGACAAAAAGGGGGAGGTGGGTTGGCAGGCTGGGGTGGACAAAACTGGACCCTCACTATGGACCCTGACCATGGAAAAGGACGCCTTGATGGCGTCCTTTTCCATGGTCAGGAATAGGGTGACCTAGGCAATGGTGGCCATTTTTACATCACTGGTTACCAAGAGTTGCTGAAGTTCCTCCGCGTCCACGGTTTCCTTATCCACCAGCATGTGGGCGAGCTGATCAAGGATGGCCCGGTTAATGGTCAGCACCTGTTTGGCTCGGTGATAGGCCTCATCCACCAGGGATCGGACTTCCTCATCAATGGTGGCGGCGGTGGCTTCGGAAAAGTCCCGCTCGGCGGCGATGTCGCGACCCAGGAACATGTTGCCCTGTTGCCGCCCCAGGGCCACGGGCCCCAGCTTATCACTCATGCCAAAGCGAGTCACCATCTGGCGAGCCACCCGGGCCACCTGTTGCAGGTCGTTAGAGGCTCCGGTGGTAACCTCCTCTTCCCCGAAGACGATCTCCTCGGCAATTCTGCCCCCCAGGGCTACCGCCATCTGGTTTTGCAAGTAGGAACGGGAGTAGAGACCGGACTCCAACCGATCTTCGCTGGGGGTAAACCAGGTCAAACCACCGGCCCGACCGCGGGGAATGATGCTGATCTTCTGCACCGGGTCATAGTCGGGCATCAGGGCCCCCACCAGGGCATGGCCGGCTTCGTGGTAAGCCACCAATTCCTTGCGGCGCTCGCTCATTACCCGGTCCTTCTTCTCGGGGCCGGCCAGCACCCGGTCAATGGCGTCGTTGACCTCATCCATGGAGATTTCCGTCAGGTTGCGCCGGGCCGCCAGGATGGCCGCTTCATTCAGCAGGTTGGAGAGATCGGCCCCGGTAAAGCCCGGTGTGCGACGGGCAATTTTCTGCAGATCCACATCCTTAGCAAAGGTTTTACCACGGGCGTGGACGTTCAACACCTCTAGGCGACCGGCGTAGTCAGGGCGGTCCACCACCACCTGGCGGTCAAATCGACCGGGACGTAGTAAAGCCGCATCCAACACATCGGGCCGGTTAGTGGCGGCAATGATAATAATGCCGGTGTTGCCCTCAAACCCGTCCATTTCCGTCAGCAGCTGATTGAGGGTTTGTTCGCGCTCGTCGTTGCCACCCCCCAGGCCAGCCCCCCGTTGCCGACCGACGGCATCAATTTCGTCGATGAATACGATACAGGGGGCATTGGCTTTAGCCTGCTCAAACAGGTCCCGCACCCGGGAAGCCCCCACCCCCACAAACAGGTCCACAAACTCAGAACCGGAGATGGAGAAGAAGGGCACCCCGGCCTCCCCGGCCACCGCCTTGGCCAGCAGGGTCTTACCGGTGCCCGGTGGGCCCACCAACAACACCCCCTTGGGGATCTTGGCGCCCACGGCGGTGAAGCGATCGGCGTTCTTGAGGAAGTCTACCACCTCGGTCAGTTCCAGCTTGGCCTGCTCGATGCCGGCCACATCCCCGAAGGTCACCTGGGTTTGGGGTTCCATCTGCACCCGAGCCTTGGACTTGCCAAAGTTCATGGCCTGACTACCGGGGCCATTCTGGGCGCGGCGCAGTACGAAGAACAGCACCACCAGCAGCAGCACGGGAATCAGCAGGGTACTCAGGGCGCGTATCCAGACATTTTCGTCACCCTGGGGGAGCACCACAATGTCCACGTTATTGCTTTCCAGGGTGTTGATCAGGTCAGGATCGTTGGGCAGATTAACGACGATCTGGCCGGTACCGTCGGGGTCGGTGAAACGGGCCCGACTGCGATCGGCGCTAATACTAACCCGTTCGATTTGGTTGGTTTGTATCGCATCTAGAAACTTGCTATAGCGCCAACTCTGAACGTCTTGCCCAGAGTTATCAAAAATTGCCGTTGCCAGGGCAATCACCACCACCACCAGCAGGGCGTACAGTCCTGCATTTCTCCAGCGTTTATTCACCGGGTTAAGACCTCCACTAAGACTTTGAATGGCACGGGCTGTTCAGGCATCAGAGGAACAAAATTAAACAAAGTATAAATTAATGTTAACGCGATTGGTGGCAATGGGCCAACTTCGGACAAGCTACCTAGACAATTAATTCACCATCTTCAGCAAAGACGTTGCGGAGCTGTTGCAAACTCCCATGCCCAGGGTCGAATTCTAGTTTACCCCCATCCACCCAGACTGTGTGGATGGGGATCACCTGCACCCCGCAGTTACCGTAGGCAAGCACAGTGAACTGACGCACCAGATCCTCTCGCCAGGGTTCCGTCAATACCCTCAGCCCCTGCTGGGTCAGGTGATCGATCAGTTGTTGCCGACTGACTCCAGACAATAGCTGATCGGTGGGGTAGGGGCTATACCACTGTCCCTGCCGCCAACCCCAGAGGTTGCCGGTGCTGGTTTCCAGCCAGTCTCCCTGGGAATTGACCAGGATGGCTTCCTGAGCACCGCAGGCCTGGGCAGACCGTTGGGCCAGCCAACTCCCCAGGTAGTTACCGGTTTTGTAGGCCGGGTGCGATCGCTGGTACGGCTCCCCCCTGGCCACCCAGGCAGCCACCCCCTGGCCTTGGCGTTGCTCCAGGTCAGGGGGGAGGGCCCGGCCGGTAATCAACTCCCGACCATCGGGCCAGCAGGTAACCCGCAAAATCGGGAAGTCTAGCTGCAGCCGTTCTGCCCCCCGGCGTAGCCGAGACCAGTCTGGCGCTGGCCAACCAAAGCTGTCCAGGGCCAGGTTTAAGCGCCGCTGGTGGGCGGCCCAGGCGGTGAGGGGGTGGTCTAAATTCTGCCCATAGACCCGCAGGGTGGTGAACACCGTCGCCCCGTAGATCAGGGCCGGGTCATCCACCGCCAGGCAGATCCAGTCACCGGAGTGGATCTGGCCGTCAAACCAGTAAGCCATGGGGTCGGGCTCCTGCGATCGGGGGCAACCCGGGGTAAACCCTAGGCTTTCCCCAGCAACTCCATGATGCTAGCCACCATGGCCAAGCTTTCTTCGTAGAGCACATCCTCTCCCCAGCGCTGCAACTGCTGGCCCAGCATAAAGTCCGCCTTTTGGTCCGACAGGGCGGTGACCTGCTCCACCTGACAGTTCTGGGCGCCGCCCCCCGCCTCCATGCGCATGCAACCACTGGTTTCTGAACAGAGAATGGTGCAGCAGTTGGCGCTAGGATCGGTGGACATCAACCGCAGCCCGGTCAGGTCGCCAATTACCTCACCGGAGTCAGCCACCGGAATGCCGGCCAGCTCCGCCTCAATCAACCGGTCCTGGGGACTGCGGAAGTGGATTTTTTTAATGTTGTAAATCCCCCCCTCCTCGATGTAGTCCGCCGGTTCCCAGCCCAATCGACTGGCGAACCAACCCAGATACATCAGGGCTTGGGCCGCGTTACCCTGCTCATAGTCAATCCCCATTTGGTCAATTTGTGCAATGGCCTGGCGGCGTTCCGGTGGATCGTAGGCGGCGGCAGACAACTCCA
This sequence comes from Leptolyngbya sp., assembly GCA_040374235.1. Classification (GTDB taxonomy): domain Bacteria; phylum Cyanobacteriota; class Cyanobacteriia; order Phormidesmidales; family Phormidesmidaceae; genus Nodosilinea. The sequence goes on from JBEIUS010000011.1 coordinate 33,443, forward strand.
GCCAGGGGGCCAGGCGGTGCCAGTTTAGGTCGGCAATCTTCAGACCACTCTGGATCAGGTCCTCCATAATTCGGAGCTCCGCCTCGGCATCACTGAAGTAGCTGGAATCCACAATGATGCAATTGCTGGAGCGGGCCAGATTCTGGAAAATCGGTTGCTCTGGACTGGGGGTCGCCTTCCACCAGACAAAACGAGGTAAATCCTCGACGATCAGGGAGGAAAACAGATCCCCCACCCGTTCCAGGGCGGCCTTGGTGCCCCGCAGGGTGATGTACTCGCAACAAATCAAAGTGCCACCGTGCTTTTTCTGCACCGGACAGTAGGCCGACACCTGGGCGGTGACCCCCCGATCCTCCCCAAAGGTGGGACAGAGGCTGATCACCCGGCAGGGGTTGTGGGCGGAGATGGATTCGCTCAGGTTAAAGCCCCGCTGGTCAGGATTTGTATACTGCTGCTGGCTGGGGGTGAGCTGGGCGTATTCCTGGCGCACCCGAGCCAGGGTGGGGGGATCCATCCGACCGGTGACTCGCAGGTCGTAATCCACCTGGGCCTGGTTGATGGCGGCCCGGGTGAGGGGGCCGTGGCTGCCGTCTATGGCTCCCTGGTAAAACCCCAGGGCCGCCAGAATCTGTTGCACCTCCTCCGGTTCATAGATCACCATGGTGAAGGTGCTACTGCGGGTGACGGAGGCGCCACCCTGTTGCTGCCAGATCCGTTGCAGCTCCGACTCAATCTCGCCGAGGGAAATATCCTTGGGTCTTTGTAGGGCAACAATGGGGGTAGTCGTCATAGGGCCAAGGGAGGTAAGGGAACGGGAACAGGGTGAGGGGACGGAGATCGCCCGCTAGAGCCGACGCCAGCGCCGACCATCTTTATTCAACAAAAACTCCGCCTCCACTGGGCCCCAGGTACCCGCCTCGTAAAGGGGGATGGTGCGGGGGTCAGCGGGGGGATCCCAGGCTTGCAGTACGGGGGTGAGCAAACGCCAGGAGGACTCCACCTCATCGCCACGGGTGAACAGGGTTTGGTCCGCCAGCATGCAGTCGACAATCAGGCGGGCGTAGGCATCGGTGTTGGCCTGTCCAAAGGCGGCTTCGTAGCGAAAGTCCATGTCCACCGATCGGGTGCGTAGGGAGTTACCCGGGGTTTTTACCTCAAACCGCATGGAGATGCCCTCATCCGGTTGAATCCGCAGGGCCAGCACGTTATGGTTCATCTGCTGGGCCGCGGACTGAAACATCAGGTGGGGCACTTCCTTAAAGTGGATGGAAATCTCACTCACCTTTTTGGGCATGCGCTTACCGGTGCGCATATAAAAGGGCACCCCCTTCCAGCGCCAGTTGTCGATCTCCAGCTTCAGGGCACAGAAGGTTTGCATGGTGGAGTCGGGATTGGCCCCCTCCTCCTGGCGGTAGCCCGGCACCGACTTCCCCTTCATCCAACCGGAGGAGTATTGCCCCCGCGCCGCGGATTGGCTGAGGTCATCGATATCCGCCAGGTGGGTGGCCTGCAGTACCTTGGTCTTTTCATTGCGAATGCTATCGGCATCCAGGGAGTTGGGGGGCTCCATAGCGGTCAGGCAAAATAGCTGCATCAGGTGGTTTTGCACCATGTCTCGCAGAGCTCCGGCAGTCTCGTAATAGCCGGCCCGACCCTCCAGGCCGACGGTTTCCGCCACGGTGATTTGCACATGGTCAACAAACTGCCGATTCCATAGGGGCTCGAAAATGGCGTTGGCAAAGCGAAACACCATCAGGTTTTGCACCGTCTCCTTACCCAGGTAGTGGTCGATGCGGTAGATCTGCTGCTCTTTGCAAACCTCCTGCACCACCCGGTTGAGCACCTGGGCCGAGGCCAGGTCCTTGCCAAAGGGCTTCTCAATCACCAGGCGCTGCTTGCTGGGGTCCGCCAGCATACCGGCGGTGCCCAATTGCTGGGTGGCTTCCCCAAAGAAGCGGGGCGCCACCGACAGGTAAAACACCCGATTACCGTGGGTGCCCCGTTGCTCATCCAGTTCCGCCAGAAAGGTTTTCAGGGATTGGTAGAAGGCCGGGTCATCAATGTCGCCGGGGCAGTAGAACAGCCCCCGGGAGAAGTCTTGCCAGACCGACTCGGGGCCAATGCCATTGCCAAACTCCTCGATCCCCTCCCGGAGATGCTCGCGGAAGAAATCATGGCTCCATTCCCGCCGGGCCACCCCCACGATGGTGAGCTCCGGGGGCAGACGCCGTTCCCGTCGCATCTGGTAAATCGCCGGCACAATCTTGCGCTGGGTGAGGTCACCCGAGGCACCAAAGATAACTAAGATCTGGGGTTCAGGAATCCGGTCTTGCTGCAGACCCACCCGCAGAGGGTTTTCAAGCAGGGATACCATGGGCTTTCAGGGTAAAGGTCAGGCATAGGCAGGCCTAGCAAGGCGGTAAGGAATTAGACCGCCCACCATGACTTAGACAGCAGATGGATCAACGCTGTCGAAGTCATGGTGACCAACACTATGTAGATGCTTCTATCTTGGCAGTGGATTGGAAAAACCGGCTAATCCTACAGACCCTCTTAAGCAACGGCTAAAAAAGGTAGTCTTGCTTACTTTTTCCCTGAGGAGTCAAGGGTCCTTTGGGCTTCTCCCCACTGGTCTCCGTAGTCATAACTAGCGGGTATCCACTTAATCCGGGATGGGTTGATCGCTGAGGAAGTCAGAAGTCAGGAGTTTGGCGGTGTTCTGACTTTTCACTACTCCCATAGCCATAAAATGTTTCCCCTGGGGCTGTTACCCGGAACCTGGGGGCTCCGGGCCAGGTGTTAGGATAGATTATCCCACCCCTCGGGACCGGGTTCTTGACCCCTCTGGAACCCGACCCGGGCATGGTTCCGATCTGGGTTCAGGGTCGGTTTTGTCTAGTAATCCTAAAGCGGGTGGGACGTTAGGCCTTGGTTAACGCGTTATCCTAGGTACTGACCCAATAAAAAGCTAGCCCTACTCCATCATC
>JBEIUS010000073.1:0-15167 GCA_040374235.1 Leptolyngbya sp.
GCCCGCAATTCGTGGGAGGCGGTGCCCAGAAACCCCGCTAAAAAATGGTACTGCGCCTGTAGGCGATCGTCGGCCAGGGCCAGGCCAGCGGTGGAGGACATGGGGTCACTCATGGCTGTTGCTCGACATGAAGGGCGCCCTGGCGCAGCACCTGCCAGCCCTGGTCTTGCCAGGCCACCACGGTGGAGGGTTGGCCCGAGCCCTGGGGCTGATCGGGGGCGGGGGGTGGGCTGGAAAACCCAGGGTAAAGGGCGGCGATCGCCTGGGGGCTGAGGGTAACTAGTTGGGGAAACTCCGCCTCAATGGCGGCCATAGTCTGCAGGGGGGGCTGGCCCGATCGATTCACACTGGTGGTGGCCAGGGGGCCACTGCGGGCCAGGATGGACTGGGCCAGGGGATGGGCCGGTACCCGCACCCCCAGGCTGGCGGTGCCGGTCAGGTTCATGGTGGGGGGCAGGCGATCACTGGCGGGCAACACCAGGGTGAGGGCGCCGGGCCAGTAGCGTTGGATCAGCCGGTTCCAGGCGGCTACCTCCACTTCGTCGCCGGCCAAGTAGGGACGCAGATCGGCAAAACTGGCGGCCATCAAAATCAGGGGTTTGCTGGTGGAGCGCTGCTTTAATTGATAAATGCGATCGCTGGCCTCGGGAGCCGCCGCCAGGGCGGGCACCGTATCGGTGGGGAAACTGACCAGCTGCCCCCTAGAGAGGGCCGCCAGGTAGTCTGCTAGGGCCATTTGCACCATGGGTTGAGAGTCCTATCAGCTCCAACAGCATACCTCGGAGGCCCCCCGGCCGTACAGATATAGCCCTAGCTAGCCATCAACTGGCCCTAGACCGACCCTCCAACTCTACCGGCAGCGGAGGAAAACCCCCCTCACCAACCGCCGCCATCGCCGCCAGAATGGAAACTGTTCTCCCATCGATAGTGCGGGACCATGACCAGACTTCATGACCAACCGATTACCGCCGAAGCCCTCAATGCCCGCGGCTGCGCCCTCTGTGAGCAGGCTGAATTCACCCAAGCCCTGACCGCCTTTGACCAGGCCCTGGCCCTGGATAGTCGCTACTCCACTGCCTGGAATAACCGGGGCAACGCCCTTTCAGGGCTACAGCACTATGCTGAGGCCCTGGCCGCCTATGACCGTGCGGTGGCCCTCAACCCCCAATACCACCAGGCCTGGTTTAACCGGGGCAAACTCTTAACGGAGATGGGGGCCTACGGCAATGCGGTAGCCTCCTACGATCGGGCCATCGCCCTGGGGGATGATCCGATCTACCACCACGCCCGCTCCTCCATCTGGCTGAAAAAACAACTGGTGGAGATGGTGTAGGGAGCTACTCAGAGGTGGAGGGCAGCGGCGATAAGCTGGTCTCCATCAGCACCATCTGCCGAGCCTGGGTCTGGGTATTGCGCAGGGCCTCGAGGGCCTGCTTAATCACCACCGAGGCCGGTACCGCCACCACCACCCCCAACAAACCGCCCACCCGGGCACCGGAGAGGATGGCAATGAACACCCAGAAGGGATTCAGTCCCGTGACGCTGCCCAGCACCCGGGGGGCTAGGCCGTTTTCCACCACCTGCTGGACAATGACGGAGCTAATCAGCATGGGGATGGCAATTTTAATATCCCGTAGGGCCACCAGTAGGGTGGTGAGCACAACCCCCACGGTACCGCCAAAGGGCACCAGGGCCAGGAGGCCCACGGTCAGGCCGAAGAAGGAACCAAAGGGAACGTTAATTAAACTGTAGACGACGGTTAGGGCGGTCCCCAGGCAGATAGCCAGGATTAGCTGGCCTAAAAAATAATTGCGAAAACTTTGCCGTAGGGTTTGGGAAAAGGGCTGTTGAATGGGCCGGGGTAACCAGCCCACCACGCCCTCCCAGACCTCTTCCCCGTGTTGCAGCAGATAAAAGGTCAGCACCAGGGTGAGCACCACGTCCACCAGCTTATTGGCGGTAAACACCGCGACGTTAATGGTGAGGTTCAAGGCTTCCCCAGCAATGGACTGAATTTCCCGTTTCAGTCGGTCACTCGTTTGGGTAATTAACCCATCCAGGTTGACCGGCCAGCCCCAGTCGGCAAATTTAGCATCCAGCATCATCAACTGAGTCTTGCCGGAGTCAAACCATTCTGGCAAGCGCACCACCAACTGCTGCCCCTGGTCAATCACAAAGGGAAGGACGGTAATACCCAGGGCCGTAACCCCCACCAGGGCCAGAACCAAAACTAAAATGGCGGATTGTCCGCGCTTGAGCCCGACTTTCTCCAGGCTAGCCATGGGGTAGCTGAGTAAGAAGGCCAGCAGAGCAGCAATCAAGAGGGTAACAAAAATGGAGTGAAAATAGCCCACCATGAGGGAAATTGCCCAGATATTGAGGACCACCAGGGGCATCGCCAGCATCACCACTAGGGATTGGGCAATGGGATGGAGGGTATCCCACCAGCGAGTCAGCCAGCTTTTGGCCAGGGGCCCGCTGATACCAGGGGAGGTACGATCATCGGACTGAATCATAGGGGGTTGGTCCTAGGGCAATGGCGATCGGGACTGGAATATATAGCTTAGGACACAGTTTACCGGTCAAAGCTATAGTAGTCGCCAGTCCAGTTAGGACAAGACTGGGATGCCGTTTACTATGGGCTGAGACCTAGAGCTCTGCTCGGTGTCCTGAACTGGCTACAGCTATAATACTGGAAGGGATTTTGATCCGCTTCCGCCAAGTGTCCCATAGCTACAGGTATATCCTAGCAGACAGACCTCTTGCCTTCCTGTTAGTCAGCGTTTCAGGGTAAACACGGCCTATTTTGCAGCGGCCAGGACTTTGGTGAGATAGGTATGGAGTGGTGGGGTAAAACTATACTTGACTCTCCAAACAATCTAAAATGACTACGGCGGCCCGTTGGCAAACCCCCGGTTCCCCCAGGTTTTGCCGCATGGTTTGGTAGCCGGCTAGCATTGTCTCACGGCTCTGGGGATTTTGTAGCAGGTCTAGGGCGGTACTGGCGATCGCTCCAGGGGTCGCCTGCCACTGCAAAAACTCCGGCACCAAGCCCCGATCCACCGCTAAATTCACCGGTGACACAAAAGGGACGTCAAACTTCAGCAGGTAGTGGCCAATCCAGGCGCTGATCGGGTTGAGGCGATAGGCCACCACCTGGGGCACCTGCATTAGGGCAATTTCCAGGTTGGCGGTGCCAGACTTGGTAATCGCCACGTCGGCGGCAGCGATGGCATCGCTGGTGTGGTCGGTGACGATGCGGCCCCGCAGTCCTGACTGGGACAGACCCTGCTCGAAGCTCGCCAGCAGGGTGGGGGAGGAGACCGGCATCAGGAAAAATAGGTCGGGACATTGGCGCTGCAATTCCTGAGCGGCGGCTAGAAACACCGGCATCAGGTACTTCACCTCCTGCCGACGGGAGGCCGGCAACAGGGTGACCACCGGTTGGTCGGGGCTGAGGCCAAGCCGCTGGCGGGCCTGCCCCCGGTCTGGGGGGGTGGGGTAGCGGTCCACCAGAGGATGGCCCACCCAGGTCACCTGGGCACCAAAGTCGCGGTAGTAGTCGGCCTCTGCCTGGAAAATCGCCACCATGAGATCGCTACAGCGCACCAGTCGCCGGGTATCCTTTTCTGAAAAGGCCCACACCCACTGCTGGGGAGCAATGTAGTACACCACCGGTAGTTGGGGATGGTGGTGCTTCACGTAGCTGCCCAATACCATGTTGGGATTCATGTAGTCGATCAGCACCACCAGGTCCGGGGGGTACTCCGCTAGCCAACGGCGAGTCTGACGTTGCAACTGCAGGGTGGGCAGCAGGTAGGGTAACGCCTCAAACAGCCCCACCGAGCTAATGGTGAGGGTATTGCCCAGCAGGGTGGCCCCGGCGGCGGCGGTACGGGGCCCGGCCAGGGCGAGAATTTCCAAATCCAGGTGGCGATCGCGGGCCACCTCCTGTAGGGCCGTGGTCAGCAGGGCCGCCTGCAAATCCCCAGAGACCTCACCGGTACTGATAAAAATCCGCTTCCTGCCGGAGGACACCATGGCACGCTCCATACCCTGGCCTAGTCTCCCTCTGCGGTGGAATGACCACGGTGGGATCGGGCCGGCAGGGGGCCGCGACGCTGGGGATGTTGGGAGGAGGCTAAGAGAAATTCCCGAAAGTGGCCGACCAGCTGGCTATCAGGCCACTGACCTAAGGTCTCCAGGGCATCGGCAAAGGTTTGATCGGAGCGATAGACCAGCCGATAGGCCTGTTTAAGCTGGCGATAATCCTCTCCCTGGTGCTGGGATGCCAGCCCAGCTCGCTGTAGCCCCACCTGGTTTAACCCCCGCACCTGGGCGGGGTTACCATTTACCATGGTGAAGGGCGGTACATCCCGGTCAATACGACTAAGGCCACCAACATAGGCATAGCGACCAATGTGCACAAACTGGTGCACCCCCACCAATCCGCTAATCCGGGCCCAGGACTCGACCCAAACATGGCCCGCCAGGGCCACGGAATTAGCCAGTACCACCTGGTCTTCGATTACACAATTGTGAGCCACATGGGAGTAGGCCATCAACAGATTATGGTCCCCCACTCGGGTGGACTCGCCAGCATTGGTGGCCCGGTTAATGGTCACCCCTTCCCGGATTAGGTTGTGGTCACCAATATCAACCCGACTAATGGACCCATCGTACTTGAGGTCCTGGGGTTCCAGGCCAATGGCGGTGCCAGGAAAAATACGGTTTTCGGCACCGATGGTGGTCTGACCATCGATCACCACATGGGCACCAATCTGGGTACCCGCCCCAATGGTGACCCGCTCCCCAATTACTGCGTAGGGACCCACCTGAACCGTCGGATGGAGTTGAGCACCGCTGTGGATAACCGCTGTGGGGTGAATCAGAGTAGTAGTCAAGGGGTTGCCTCCGCAAGCCAGGGATGGGAATGGATGCACAGTGAGTTATTAGGAGCAGGGTATAGGTTCCGATTTCAGTGAGTCTCTAGCCAGGGGTGGAGGGGGCATCAACCACGGAGAACATCAGTTCTCCTGCGCAGACCAGATGACCCTCCACCTCGGCTCGCCCTTGCATTTTTCCGAAGCGCAGGCGCTTAATCGCCAATAGCTCAACGGTCATGATCAATTGGTCTCCGGGCACTACGGGGCGACGGAACCGGACCTTATCAATGCCGGCAAATACACACAGACCATTGACCCCGGGTATTTGACTGAGCACCACCCCACCCACCTGGGCCATGGCCTCCACAATTAACACCCCGGGCATAATCGGCCGACCGGGGAAATGCCCCTGAAAGTGAGGTTCATTAAAGCTGACATTTTTAATGCCCGTAGCCTGTTTGCCAGGGATATAGTCCGTAATCCGATCCACCAAGGCGAAGGGATAGCGATGGGGAAGCAAGCTGTAGATTTGCTCAGCGGAGTAATGGATGGTCTCCGGGGCAGGAGAGGTAAGGGCAGAGTCCTGGTCAGTCGGGTTAGGGCTGATCTCCGAGGTCACAGGATTGGATGAGGTTAGATTAATCACAATCGGTTATGGCTCCCCTAGGCTAAATCCTGGCTACACGTGAGACAGGAGAAAGAGTGGCGTTGCTCAAAACGCTCATATATTTATCGAGTCAACTGATCGAGTCAAAGGTCGATTCCGACTACGCCTGCTAACTCACCGTAGCGACGGTTCTAATCGGCCCGGACCTCTGACGGTCAAGACCCCGTCACCGCCTGAACGGTGATGGCCCGGGTAAGGAACTAACCCTGCCCATGATCTCAATGTATTGATTGTGCCACTATACGGTCTCCTGGGAGTGGTCAATCATGGCTTGGGCGATTTCTTGGGCCAGGCCGACATGTAATCGGTGGCTAGCCCGGTAGGCCACCACGTGGGCCTGGGGTAGCACCCCCAGCAAACTCAGGTCACCCACTAAATCCAAAAGTTTATGGCGCACCGGTTCATTTTCAAAGCGCAGGGGCGGGTTCAGCCAGCCCTCCCGACCACAAACCAGGGCATTCTCGAGGCTGCCCCCCCGAATCAAACCCTGGCTACGCAGATAGTCAATTTGATGGGCCAGGCCAAAGGTACGGGCGGGGGCAAGAGTAGTGGCAAAATCCTCAGGGTTAAGGGGATTGGGCTGCCAGCTAAACCACTGCTCGCCAATGGCGGGCAGGTCAAAGTCAATGCCGTAGGTGAGGCGGCAGCGATCAGCGGGAAAGGCAGCTATCCAGGCATCCTCCCATTGGAGGGAGACTTGCTGTTGCAGGCGTAGGGGCGATCGCGGTTGGCTTTGGGCCATGATCCCCGCCGACTGAATCACCTCCACCCAGCCGGAAGCTGACCCATCCAGGAGGGGAATCTCCGGGCCATCCACCTCGAGGCGAGCGTTATCAATGCCAAAACTGACCAGAGCCGCTAGTAAGTGCTCCACCGTCCGGACCGTGGCCTCCCCCTGGCGCAGCTCCGTGGACAAAAGGGTTTGATCCACGGTAGCTAGGGCAGCAGGAATGGTGGGCTGGCCTGGCAAATCAGTACGGACGAAATAGCGGCCCTGGCCCTCTAGGGCTGGGCAAAGTCTGACCGCCACTGCTTCACCGGAGTGCAGGCCAGTTCCCTGGGCGGTGGCGATCGTCGCCAGGGTTTGCTGCGCAGGTCCAGCACTCCCAAGGCCCCCTAAGGATGTGGGTGGATTAGAGACTGTAACTGGATAAGTCGTCATTAGAAGCGCTCCCCAATGCCAAAGTGTAGACGTCCCTGTCCTTCGTCATTGAACCCATAGTCAATTCGCAGGGGCCCCAGGGGGGTTTGTACCCGGACCCCGGCACCGTAGCCAAACCCACTGCCAGGCTTACCTCGGGAGGGGCCCGGGGCCCCGGGTACGGCACCACCACTACCCAGGTCAGAACCGGCGTCAAAGAAGAGCGCCATGCCTAGAAAGGAGAAAATGGGGAAGCGATATTCCGCCGTCAGCTGGGCGTAGCTGCGTCCACTACCGGTTTCCCCTTCATCGTAGCCTCGGATGGAGTTAGTCCCCCCCAGGGAAAAGGCGTCGTAGGGAGGAACGTCACCCAGAATCGTGCCCAATTGGACGTTCAAGGCCAGGGCCTGGGGCCCATCGGTAAAGTTAATCAGTTTCAGGGGAATGTAATGACTGTAGCTGGCCCGCAGTCGATTACTGAAAATACTACCCCGGCCTACGGGAATGGACTGCTCGGAGGTCAGACGCAAAATACCGCCGCTGGTGGGATTAAAGCTATCGTTTCGCTGGTCCCAGGTGGCACTCAGGGGTATGGTCCACAGATCATCTACACCGGTGTCACTGGCGGTCAGGGGGTTGCCGGCCGCGTCAGTGGCAAATAGATCCCCACCGCTATCCCGGGCGGAGACATTTTGCGCCAGGGTGCCGACGGCGACGCTCCAACCATTATCCAGGGGACGACTAAAGGTGATACCACCCCCAAGGCGACGAACCCGCACCCGATCGCCGTTGCTCAGGTTGATTTCATTGGGTCCCCCATCAAAGTTGAGGTTGATAGCCCGACGGGCAAAGGTAGTAGCGGTGTAGGAGGTGCGGAAGGGATCACCGGCAATCCAGGGATCGGTAAAGGAGACATCAAATAGCAGATCGCGGGTACTGACCTGGGCCTCGGCGGTCAGTTTCTGGTTATTACCGCCAAAGTTGTCCTGGCGGTAACTGACGGTGCCGAAAATATCGCCGGTAAAGTTAAAGCCCAAACCGGCGGCGACGGATCCCGTACTGCGCTCCGTCACATTGACGATCACCTTCACCTTACGGGAATTTTGACTACCCGGTTCCAGCCCTGGGGTAACATCTTCAAAGATCTGGAGACCAAATACCCGTTGAAAGTCTCGCTCGATCTGGGCCTGATTAAACACATCCCCCGGTTGGGTTTGAAACTCCCGGGTGATAATGTATTCGTGGGTATAGCCCCGCAGAGGTTCACCCTGCTCGTCAACGGACTCACCCTCCTCATTAAAGAAACGCACCTCGATGCTTTCAATCACTCCCTCTGCCACCTCCAGGGTGACCACCCCATCTTTACCCACCTGGGGGGAAGCCACCACCTGGCCCAGCACGTAGCCCTTGTCCTGATACCACTGGTTGATGGCCAGAATGCCATTTTGGAACTCTAGTAGGTTAATAATTTTGCCCTTTTGATCGGCGAAAATCCGATCTGCCTCCGTCTGGGGAAGGACCTCATTTCCCACCAGTCGCACATCCGTGAGCACCGGATTAGGTTGGACAATGAAGTTAACCTGCACTCCCAGGTCCGTATCCACTGGTTGGGCCTCTACATCGGCAAAGAATCCGGTGGCAAAAATAGCGTTGATATCCTCCTGCAGTTGGCTGCGGGTAGTGGTGCGGCCAGCCCGGGTTTGCACCACGCCATAGACCAAATCTTGCAGATCGGGGGCTAGGTCACCGGCGGGCGCTTTTACCAGGACTTCGGCCACCAACACCCGCGGTTCCGGTTCCGGCTCTGGTTGGGCGGTGGGGGCTGGTTCAGGGGTGGTGGGGGTCGCTTCAGTCTCGGTAGGAGCTGGGGGCGTTTCGGGCGTTCCTGATTCAGCTCCTTGTCGGCGTTCCACCGCTCGCTGGAGAATTTCCTGGGCTTCCTCCGGAGAGATTTGGCGAGGACCAGGGGTAGATTGGGCTATGGGTCCCTGCTCCGCCTTCGGTTCTAGGGAGGATGGGGGTTGGCTAGGCTGAAGGCGCCCCTCTGCCCCAAGGGAAGTATTACCCTCTAGAAGGGTGGGTTGGTACTGCTGAATCACCGCCTGTAGGTCTGATGGTAAAGATGGGGACCGAGGGGCTAGGTTAGAGACAGAGAGGGCACCACTCACCAGGGAGGAATTGGCGGCTGGAGTAGCAGAGGCCTGGGGTGGATCTGCGATTGAGCCAAGAGCCTCTGCCCCGGATGGGGAGATCAGGGAATCCACCCCTGCTGAAGGTACCAGGGAATTCGCACCGATTGACCTGGCCTCAGATGCCTGGGAGGGCGCCGTTGGAGCCGGATTGGCGCGGGTAGCGGTAGCCCCTGGCCCTAATCCGATTGCCCCTGAGGTCGCTAAAATAATTAAAAACTGAGGAGATAGCCGCATCCAAGCCTACCTAAAATTAGTAACACCCACACACCGTGGTTACCCCTGATACTGACAAGACCACTGGCCTGGCCAGTAAGGTGAACCTGGAACAATTGCGACAAATTCTACCGCATGATCGCCTTAATTCTTGCCAGACTGTGACGCTACCCGTTCTAGCACACGCTGGTAGGCCTGTTCCACCTGGCCTAGATCCTGGCGGAAGCGATCCTTGTCCATCACCCGTTGCTGCTCGTCCTGGTTAATTTGGTCCCCAGAGGCGACAGGTGTCAGGGCTGATTTCATCCCCCAGCAGGAGATGTTGCTGGGCATCTAGGCCGAACTCAAGTTTGAAATCCACCAGGGTAATGGCGCAGTCGGCAAAAAACGCCGTCAGGATTTGGTTAATCTGGCGGGCCTTCTCGTCTAGACTGGTAACCTGATTAGGGCTGGCCAGGCCCAGCACCCGTAGGCGATCTGGGGTGAGCAGGGGATCCCCTAGATCATCATTTTTATAGTAAAACTCCACCAGGGGTGGGTCTAGGACTTGCCCCAGGGGCAAGCCAGTCTGGCGACACAGACTACCCGCGGCCCGGTTGCGCACCACCACCTCCAGGGGAATAATAGTGAGGGCTTTGACCACCATCTGGCGATCGTCAGGGCTGGCCAGCCAATGGGTGCCTACCCCCGCCGCCTCCAGGCGTTGAAACAGGTAGGTGGAAATAGCGCAGTTGATTTTCCCCTTATCAACAATTTGCCCCCGTTTTTGAGCGTTGAAGGCGGTAGCATCGTCCTTAAAGTAGGTGACTAACACCTTCGGGTCGTCGGTCCTATAGATAATCTTGGCTTTGCCTTCGTAAAGCTTTTGACGGGGGATGGCGGTAATGGACATGGTGGGGCAGGGTAGGGGGCGTCCCCATCTTAGCGGTAATCCCCAGCTTAGGGGATGGCCTGAACCGCCTACCGCCCTAGGCACCAAACACCTTTTGCAGCAGTCCCGGTTTGCGACCTGCCCCCAGCACCAATTGGTAGAGAAGCTGGTATTGCCACTGCGGTATAGGCCGATCCGGCCCCAGGGCGACTTCGTGCAGTTGGTGGATCTGGCCCAAGTAGGTGGCGGCCTCCCCCTGGGCACCGATCAACCAGGCCGCCAAGGGATGATCCCAGGTCTGGAGGAACTCCGCCAACAGACGACGCTCCTGGTCTGTTACCGGAAACCCCGGCGCCATCCAGGTGGTGGCGGTAATTTTCTGGCGCAGACCCCGATGGGGTTTGTGGGAGGCGGCGATCGCCTTAGCCGAAATCCCCTGCCAGGACTCCTGTAGCCAGAGGGGCAGATGGGCTAAACCCGTTTCCTGGCCCAGGTGGGTGGCCAGGGCCACCAATTCAGACTCAGGGTACTGCTGGGCATGGTCCTGGAGTCTGGCGATCAGGGGGGCTAGCACCTCCCGACGTACCGCCTCCCCCAGGGCCAGGGCAGGGGGGGAATAGTCGGCCTCCGCCTCAAGGTCACTCCCCTGCAGCTGATGTTGATGCTGCCAGGCCCGATCTAAGGCTGCTTGGGTCTCCGGGCCGAGACAGAACCACACCTGATCCCCCAGGACAGTGCGAACCTGGGACGGTAAAGGGGCAGTGGCTGAGGCGGCGGCTGGTTTTGCCCTGGCCGGCCCGGGGGCAGAGGGTTGGACCGCCACGGAGCGATCCACCAGTTGGGCCATCAAGGCCTGAATCTCTAGGTCCTTGGCGGCCAATTCGGCTTCTTTGGCCGCCAGCAACCCCCTTAGCTGATCGACCTCCAGGGCGGCCAGGGCCGCCTGAACCAGATTGGCATAGTGGGGTTCGCCAATGTCGATAGGAGTAGTGAGTTCTCCGGTCCCCCCCAGCCAGCCCTGGCCTCCCTGGAGATCAGCCCGTAGGGTCTGACCCTGGGGGTTACCAATAGTGATCGGATCACCAGCTTGGGAGGATGGACGGCTGACCCAGTAATGCCGCTGACTGTAGGTAAAACTAATGCCATCGGAGGAGGTTTCAAAGGATGAGGCAGGGGAAAGGGGGCTAGGCATTTCCGGCGCCGCTTCTCGTACCTCAAAGCTGGGGACTGGGGGGGGAGGGAGGGGAACTGGATCGGGACTAACCCCAGGGGGCACTGGGGAGATCGCCGATCGCACTCCCACCAGCTCCAGCTCCAGACTGGTGGCCCCCTGCCATTCGTTGAGCTTGAGCTTGTAGGCCACATCCACTACCGCTGGTAGGGGGAAACGGTCCCCCCAGCGCCAGGCGATCGCCTTAATGCTAAGGCCACTCTGCCGATCTTGAAGGAGCAGTTTCAGGTGGTCACGGTTCCGCCCCATCACCTGTTGCTCCAGCACCTGCAGGTTAGGGGTCCAGAACACGGGGTCAGGGTTTTGGATACCGCAGGGGTGGAGCTGATCAATCTGGTCATAGAGCTCCTGGGTTAGATCTCCGAGTCGAGCCTGGGCATCGATGGTGATCAGGGGTTTGAGTAAATCAGGACGCAGTTGCTTACCGGCATAGTTGACCAAGCGGCTGTGCACCTGGCGCAGATGCTTGGCTCTAAAGGAAAAGCCGCCGGCAGCCCGGTGGCCACCAAATTTCTCCAGCAGATCAGCACAGCTCTGCAGGGCAGCAAACACGTCAAACTCAGGGATGCCCCGCGCGGACCCCCGAATCAGTTGGGCCTGGTCATCTTCATAGGTAGCAATAAACACCGGCACACCGTAACGCTCCACCAGGCGGGAGGCCACAATGCCAATCACCCCATGGTGCCAGCGGGGCTGGACTAGCAGTAGGACTCGATCCCGTTCCAGATTCACCGCCCCAGATTGCAGCTGCTGTTCACACCAGGCCACCGCCTCCTGTTCAATTTGTTGGCAAAGTTCCTGGCGCTGGGTGTTAACTTGCTCACACTCTAGGGCTCGACTTAGGGCCGTATCGACGTCATCGGTGGTCAGCAGATCAATCACGATCTGGGGATTACTGAGGCGGCCGACCGCATTGATGCGGGGTCCTAGGCGGAAGCCAATGTGTTCAGGCTTGAGCGGTTTGCTTTGATCCGCCAGCCCGGCCACCTCAATCAGAGCTTGAATCCCCAGGATTCGCGATCGCGGTAGCAGGGCCAGTCCTCGACGTACCCAACGGCGGTTCACTCCAGTCAGGGGGGCCAGGTCAGCAATGGTACCCAGGGTAAAGAGCTCTAAAAGGGGAGCGGTGAGATCCTGGGTATGGCCAAGGGTCTGGGCTAAACAGACCGCCAAGATATAGGCTACCCCCACCCCCGCCACCCCGTAGTAGGGGGAGCTAGGGGGTAATAACTTAGGGTTGAGAATGGCGTTGGCGGGCGGTAACCGGGCCGGCAGATCATGGTGGTCGGTGACGATCACCGCCAACCCCAGTTGGCGGGCCCGTTCAATTGGCTCGTAGGCAGCAATACCGTTATCCACCGTCAGGATTAGCCTCACCCCAGCGGCATGACACTCCTCCACCATGCGCAAGTTAAGGCCATAACCCTCCTGCATCCGGCTAGGAATGGTGTAATCCACCCATCCCCCCAGGGAGCGCAGAGCCCTCAGAAGCAGGGCTGTACTAGTCATACCGTCGGCATCGTAGTCACCGCATATGGCGATCTGCCCCTGGGATTGAATCACCTGCACCAGAAGCTCAAGGCCACTGGCCAGGTCTGGAAATTCTGTTAAGGGGGAGGGTAGGCGTTGGTGCTCGGGATTGAGAAATTCCCTAATCTGGTCTGTACTAGCCAGGCCCCGTTGTACCAGGACCTGTACCAAGAGCGAGGGTAGACCCGTAAGGGGGATCAAAGAATCAACCACCGCTTGATCAAGACTGGGAAGCTGCCATCGCTGATCAGGAACACCCCCCTTAACAGCAGGAAACCCAGTTCCCTGGGGTACCTCGGTTTGGGCATCACCAGCATGGGTTGGGTCAGATGCTTTGAAGCTCTCACCACTGGTCACATCCTCAGATGCATAAAAACAATGTTGATCAACCGTAGGTGGATATACCACTGGGTTTCCCTCAAGCATCAATGGGTAGGGAAGGGTCACTATCAGATTGGTATCGGGAAGGATGGATCATTTGAGAGAAAATCCGGAAAGTTGCTAGATCATCCCCATCCAACTCAGCCTGACTAGCCGTGGAGCTACTACTCTGAACCTTTACCAGGTTGTACTCTATGTTATCTGCACAAATTGCAAAGGTGACTTGAAATACCTCTAAAAAATTAATCACCCACTGGCACTGTTCACGGGGAAAGGCCTCATAATAGCGAATTAGATCAGCAATCCGTACCTCTAGGTAAAGATGGGAATTACGAGAAATCAAGATTAACTTTAACAAAATGATCGCCAGGGTGAGGCAGTTGCCCTGGGAAAGGACCAGGGTAAACAGGGGAGAGGGCATCTCGTGGTTTTCTGTCATCAAACAGTCGATCATGCGGTTACAGGTACGTAACAGTAGGGAGGGATCGAGGGGATCGAAATCGTGTTCGATGTAAAGACTGCTGAGCTTGGCCTCAAGGTAACTTTCGATTTGCTGGCAAATAGGATTACTTCTGACGGTGTAGAGCAGGTACTTAGTCAAGCTCCCCTTAAAGGCAAGGTAGGTCCCCCCGTGGGTTTGCTCCAAAAACAGCCGGGACAGATTCTTATAGCTAAAGTCACCCCGTTTAGCCACAATCGCCTTAATCAGACGCAGCACCCCGTCCCCCAGGGTAGTGGGATTTTGCACCGGCTTATGGGAGGGAGATGGCGAAGAGGACTGGGCGTGGGCCGTATACATGGCTAAATCAAACCTAAACTTGTCCCTCAGTCGGCGAGACAAGGTCTTAGCGGCCTCCCGTTGCTCAATAGGGTTAGTTTCGTCCACGTACTGAGGCACTAGCAGGTAAGACGTGTAACGGCTAGCCCATTCCCCTGGACGATTAAGGGTGCGTTCTTCGGAAAGCCGAGCCGCAAACAACTTTAAATCTTGAAAATCTTGACTCTCGACAAAGTTACATAGCCACTTCCGCAGCCGTTTTAAGGTTGGGGAGAGGGTGCGACGACGGAGCAATGGATCGGCAAACAGATCAACCAGGGCTTGAATAGGCTCAAATTGCCGGGCTAGCTCCCAGTTATTCACCAGGATGTAGCAACAGCGCTTGAGGGTATTCCGAAACTCCACCTCATCGTTAGCGAATAAAATCAGGTGAAGGGCGGGAATTGTTTGGGAACTAACGGACTCGGCGTGGTGAACGAATAGATGGCGAAACTCCTCGAGCACGTCTTCGGGAGACCAAACCTTAACAATATCTAGCAAAAAATCGTAGACAACCTGCTGAGCCTGGGCCAGGTTCATGTCGGGGGGAGAGGTCCTGGGCTTTAATTTGATGGAACGGTAGCTGAGGGTACTGTCACCTGTCATAAACCAGTGGCACCTAGGATGTTCTTAACTAGCCAGTAATTGATGGGGGTAAGGGTGGCCTGAGACCGGCAATAGGGCCGTTTCTGGAGCAGTTTCTAGCTCTAGACTGGACCTAGGTCGATCGGGCAACTGCAAAGGTCGCATAAGCCATAGCCCAACCTGAATTAATCACTTCAATCATTATTAGATTGTAGATATCCCCTAAGTCAGGTCACAAATCACCATAAGCTACTTGCCATCGTCATCTTAAGTAAACTAAGTATAAAATAGCACAGGCAAAATCGTCTAGCCAGAATCTCTGATTCAGCTAATATGCCGGAGACCTGAGACAAACAAGCCCTACCTTAGCCTACCGAGACGAAGGGAAAAGAATCTATAGGATCAATAAATTTGGTATGGGGGCGGAGGGACTTGAACCCTCACGACCGCTATGGTCAACGGATTTTCACTCTCCCGCAGCTTTCACTGCAGCTTAAGACAGGCATAACCTGCCTTGGCCTTGAGAGTCGGACCCTCCCTTTACCCTCGTCGTGACGTGATGCTAGCTCCCGTCGGGCATCTGCACCTTCCGAGTAAGAAGACTTAATCGGCTTGGCTCAGGATTGCCCGGTCTAGAGCTTAGGCTTTAGCCC